>JAICMB010000266.1 GCA_025929455.1 Bryobacteraceae bacterium
CGCGCCCGACCGCGGCATGCTGTTCGTCCACCCCGTCGCCGGACTTTGGAGTTATTGGATGTACCAGACGCTCATCCCTCTCGACATCGTCTGGCTGGACGACAACCACCGCATCGTCGAGATGTCCGACAACACGCCGCCGTGCAAAACCGCCGCCCACGCCTGCCCCACTTACGGCGGCACGAAAACCTCGCACTACGTCCTGGAACTGCGCGCCGGAGAGGCGAAAAAGAACGGCCTCGAACTCGGCGACACCATTCGTTTTTGAAGGCGCTTCAAACACGCCCGAACCCGCGTAAACACGATGTAAAATGCTCTGGCGCGGCGTCCCTCTGCTATTCTGAAATTTATCCCGCCATGCATATAAAGAAACAGCGATTGCTCACTCCCGGCCCAACGCCTCTCTATCCGAAAGCGTTGTACGCCATGATGGGTTCGGATATCCATCACCGCACCGAAGACTTCCGCAAAGTTTACAGCTCGGTGGTGGCGGACCTGAAAGAGGTACTCGGCACGAAGAACGACGTGATTCCGCTGGTCGCATCCGGTACCGGCGCGATGGAGGCCTCCGTTTCCAACCTGTTCTCGCCGGGCGACCCCGTGATCGTGTGCTCCGCCGGAAAGTTTGGCGAGCGCTGGGCGGAGATTACCAAGGCCTACGGCCTTAACGTCACCGTGCTCAACGCCGAATATGGCGACGCCGTCACTCCGGATCGCGTTGAAAAAGCGCTGAAGGACAACCCGGGCGCACGCGGCGTTTTCGTGCAGGCTTCGGAAACCTCCACCGGCGTGTCGCACGATGTGCGCACCATGGGCGGCATCGTGGCCAAGACGGACGCGATCTTCGTGATCGACGCGATCACCGGGCTCGGCACACAGCCGCTCGACATCGAAAGCTGGGGTCTCGATGTCGTCATCGGCGGCTCTCAGAAAGCGTTCATGATTCCGCCCGGCCTCGCGTTCCTCGCCGTCAGCGAAAAGGCATGGAAGTTTAACGACACCTCCAAGCTGCCACGTTACTACTTCAATCTGAAGAAGGAGCGCAAAAGCGCCGCCAGCGGCGAATCGAGCTGGACCCCCGCGACCTCGCTCATGCTGGGCCTCGCGGAAGCACTGAAGTACATCAAGACGCTCGGCATGAACAACCTCGTCGAGAACGCGCAGATGCTGGCTGGCGCTACGCGTTCGGCGGTCACCAAACTGGGCCTGCAACTGTTCGCGCCGCACTCCCCGAGCGCAGCCGTCACCGCCGTGCGCGCGCCCGAGGGCATGGACTCGGGCATCATCGTGAAAGAGTTCCGCAACCGCTTCGGCTCCATCATCGCGAACGGCCAGGGCTCCATGAAGGGCCAGATCTTCCGCATCGCACACCTCGGCTACTTCGATTTCGCCGATCTGTTCGGCGTTGTTGCGGAGCTGGAAATTATTCTCGCGGCCAACGGCAAACATGTGAAATTCGGCAGCGGCGTCGCCGCCGTACAGGAAGCCTATGCCGAGCGTGCGCTGGCCAAGGAGGCGGCAACAGTCTAAGATGCGCGTACTCGTTGCAGAACCGATGTCCCCCGCCGGCGTGAAGCTGCTGCAGGAGCAGGACGGCTGGGATGTGATCGTTTCGAATCCCAAGGAATACGCGTCGCACCTGGACGGCGCGGAGGCGTTGATCGTCCGCAGCGCCGTGAAGGTCAACGGCTCAGTTCTTGAAAACGCGCCACACCTGCGCGTTATCGGCCGTGCCGGCGTGGGCGTCGATAACGTCGACCTGAACGCGGCCACCGCCGCCGGCGTCATCGTCATGAATACGCCCGGCGGCAACGCCGTGTCGGTAGCCGAACAGACCATGGCGTTCATGCTGAGCCTGGCGCGCTCGATTCCTCAGGCCAGTGCTTCCACCAAATCCGGCAAGTGGGAAAAGAAGAAGTTCATGGGCAACGAGCTGCGCGGCAAAACGCTCGGCATCGTGGGCCTGGGCAGTATCGGCCGCGAAGTCGCCCGGCGCGCGCGCGCGTTCGGCATGCGCATCGTCGCGTTCGATCCCTACGTCAATTCGCAAACGGCCAAGGACGTGGGGGTCGAGTTGGTGGACCTCAAAACCCTCTACGCGCAGAGTGACTACATCACCCTGCACACCGCGCTCACGCCGGAATCGCGGCAGATGCTCAACAAAGCCGCCTTCGATCAGATGAAGGACGGTGTGCGCGTCATCAACTGCGCGCGTGGCGAGCTCATCGACGAAGCTTCGTTGCGGGACGCTATCGAATCCGGCAAGGTCGCCGGCGCCGCGCTCGACGTGTTCCAGAAGGAGCCGCCCGATCCTGAAAGCGCGCTGCTCAAGATGGACCGCGTCATCGCCACTCCGCATATCGGCGGCTCGACGGAAGAAGCGCAGGAGATCGTGGGCGTACGTATCGCCGAGCAGGTTGTCGAATACCTGCGCAACGGCATCGCACTGAATGCTGTGAACATGCCTGCCCTCACGCCGGAACAGTTCCGCACGCTAGGGCCATATGTCGCGCTCGCCGAACGCCTCGGCACCTTCGCCTCGCATATCGCGCAAGGGAATCCCCGCAGCGTGCGCCTCACTTATCACGGCCGCATCGCGGAACAGAACACGCATCTGGTTCGCAACAGCGGCCTCGCCGGCGTCCTAAGCCGGTCCGTTTCGCAGAAAGCCAACGCGATTAACGCGATGCAGATTGCGCAAGACCGTGGGCTCGCCGTCGAAGAGCGCCACGATAAGCGCACCGGCCACATGGACACGGTGGTGCTGGAAGTGAAGACCGATCAGGGCACGACCACAGTCGAAGGCGCGGTGGTGCTCGATAAACCGCGTCTCATTCAGGTCGACGGCATCTACTGCGAAGCACCGCTCGAAGGCAACCTGACTTTCATCAAGAACCAGGATGTCCCCGGCGTGATCGGCTACATCGGCAACGTGCTTGGTAAAAACGGCATCAACATCGCGACGTTCTCGCTCGGCCGGAGTCAGGCAGGCGCGGAGGCCATTTCTGTGGTCGAGACCGATCAGCCCGTGCCCGACAACGTGCTCAAGCAACTGCTCGAAAATCCGGCGCTCAAACTGGCGCGCTCCGTCCATTTCTAACCAGGTAGGCGGCCGGTCGCAGTTTGCCGGCTGCCCGTTCCTAACCTTTTCTCACGCCGGATTTTGCGCTCTTGCGTGGTACCATTACGAACCGGACGCCCTGTGATTTCTGCTGTTCCAGAGCTTGCCAGAGCCCGGAGTACCATACGGCAGCGCCTCGGCGTGGTCGCGGAAGCGATTGAGCGCCACCCGGCGCCGGCTGTTCTCGCCATCTCGGCACTGTTCTGGCTTGCTGCGATTCCGTGTCTCATCCTTAAGCCGTTCTGGTATGACGAGATGTTCACGTACCACGTCTCGCGTCTGCCGGACATGCAGACAGTTTGGACGGCCCTCCGTCACGGCGCGGACCTGAATCCCCCTCTGTTTTACGCCATAGTCCGTGCCTCGCAGGCGATCTTCGGCCCCGCGGAACTAGGCACCCGCTTCCCCATGGCCGTAGGCATCTGGGTCATGGGTTTGGCCGTCTTCGCGTATCTCCGCCGCCGCGCCGGAACGAGCTTCGGTCTCGCCGCTATGGCGCTGCTTATGGTCCTGCCCGTTTTCAAGTACGCACACGAGGGCAGGCCATACGGCCTCGTATTGGGAGCTACGGCTCTAATGTTTTTGCTGTGGAGCCGCGCGACGGAGCCGGATTGCCCGCGGCGCGTTCTCTATCTGGCGGGTATCGCCGCGTGCGAAGCGCTTGCACTCGGCGTACACTGCTACGCGATCCTTCTTTTCGTACCCTTCGGCCTAGGCGAACTCGTGCGCCTCGTGCACCGGCGCCGCATCGACTGGCCCATGATGGCCGCATACGCGATCGGCGCCTGGCCCATTGCTTTTTATATACCGCTCCGCAACGCCACCCTGACAGTCGTCAATAACAACCCGCTCTTTCACCCCCGCCTGGTCGGTTCCACCCTGGCGTTTTACGAGGAATACATTGGCAACTCGCTCGGATCTCTGTGCCTCGCCCTCCTCGCAACGCTGTTCGTGCTTTCTCTGCGTCAACAACAGGAGCGCCCCGCCTGGCGCGCGCCGCTGCATGAGCTCGCCGCCATGGTGGGATTCTGCGCCGCTCCGTTCGCCGCAACTCTGCTGGCTTTCGGCTACACGCATCTGTACCTCGAGCGCTACGGACTCATTGCCAACATCGGTTTTGCCTGCGGCGTCGGCCTTCTGCTTTATTACGTGTGCCACGGAGACCCTGTCCCGGCACGCTACGCCTGCCTCGCTTTCGTTCTGGCGTTCGTCGCTGTCGAAGCAAGGGATCTACGCGATATCCTGCGCCGCTGGACGGCCCTGACACCGCTCCCCGCACCCGCCTCTTTCCTGCCCGACCAGCCCGAAGTCACGGCCGCGAACGGTTTGCCGATCGTGGTTAGCGGCCCGCACGACTACCTCGTCGCCGACCACTACGCCACCCCACCTGTCGCCGCACGCATCCGCTATCTCGACGATCCCGCTTCCGAAATGAAGTACACCAACACCAACCACATCGATGCCAGCCTTCCGCGCGACGTACCGTGGTTTAAGCCCCGCAGCCGGATCGTTCCCTATGACACGTTCGTAAAACAGAATCCGCACTTCCTGCTCGCGATGTCGCAGCACGAACTGGAGTGGGTTCCGAAACGTCTGCACGACGAGGGCGCCACCATGAACGTCCGTTGGATCGCCGCGGACCACCTGCACATGCTCGTCGACGTCACCATGCCCCGGCACAGTCAGTGATCCGAAGATAGCTCGGATGCGGCGCCCCCGCGTGCTATAACGTGAGGAACCATGCGGGAAGGCATAACCATCCGCCGCGCCCAACCGGGTGAGAACGACTCGGTGCAGGCGCTTGTACAGGCCATTGCGGATGAGACTTTTGCTTACCTATTTGCACCTCCTGTACCGATCGGAGAGGTTGATTGGCTCCCCTCTTGGCTGGCACTCTCGGGAGAAGATATCGTGGGTGTGACAATGACGCGGGATGAATGGGTCAGCGATTTGTGGGTCCGCCGCGACAGCCGCGGGTGTGGCGTCGGTGGGGCGCTACTGGCGCATGCCGAACATGAAATATGCAGCCGTGGGCACAACATACTTCGCCTTCGAGTGGTCAAATTGAATACTCGGGCCCTCGAGTTCTACCAAAATCACGGCTGGAGAGTTCAGCGTGAATTTCCGCATGAAAAGTTCGGCCATATGATGTTCGAGATGGCGAAATCGAGCGACCTACCGCCTGTCGGTTAACAAGTGTCCGCGACAGCCGCTCAATGCTCAATCACAATGCCATGCTCCGCGTGCGACCCCATCTCCCTCGCGGGATTCCCCATGTAGCGATGGAACGCCTTTGTGCTGGTGTACA
>JAICMB010000209.1 GCA_025929455.1 Bryobacteraceae bacterium
GACAAAGCCGCCGCGCTGCTTCAACAGCACGAAGCCCAGCTCGAAAAGTCCCATAACAAAACCGACACCGAAACCGCCAAACCCGCGCCCACACCCTACAACCCCGCCGCCGATGGCTTCGTTTTTTCGATCGCCGAACTGAAGCAACACATCGAACGTGAACAGCGCTGGACGGAGGCCCTCCTCATGCAAGCCGCATGACACGCACCCAATTATGTGACCCGAACGCCTCTCACCAACCATGCGCGCCCGCTCGCGCACCCGTACTGCGCCCGTAGTGCGGCCGCCGGGTGCTATCAAACGGCCACAGCATCTTTTTCAGCTAAATTTCAGGTTGGTACTTCTAAACTACGTTCGAGTGGTGAAGAGCGGTTTCCTGAGCTTCGTTTTGGTGGGAGCGCTGCTCGCGCAGCAGCCGCCGCCCAATCCTCCGCCGGGCGCAGCCGGGCAGCAGCCGCCGGGCGCCGCTGGAAAAACACCGGGCGCCGCGGCGCCTGCGAACGCGGCAGCGCCGCCACAGCGGCCGGGTCAACTGGCTCCGATTGCAGGCCCGGTTTCGCTGACGCTCGAGGGCGCGGTGTCGCGGGCGCGCGCGTACAATGCACAATTTGTTGCCGCGCTCACGGCGTATGAGCTGGCGCGGCAGGATGTGGTGCAGGCGCGCGCGGCGCGATTTCCTACCCTGAATGCGCTGAACCAGTACATCTACACACAGGGCAACGGGACGCCGTCGGGCGTGTTCGTGGCGAACGACGGCGTACATATTTATAACGAGCAGGCGCTGGTTCATCAGGAGCTGTTTTCGATAACCCGGCGCGCCGAGTACCGGCGTGCCCTGGCGGCGGAGGCGGCGGCGCGTGCACGGCAGGAGATCGCGCAACGAGGGCTGGTGGCGACTGTGGTGCAGAGCTACTATGGCTTGGCCGCGGCCGAGCGGCATCTCGCCAATGCGCAGCGGAGTCTGACGGAAGCGCAGCATTTTCTCGACATCACGCAGAAGCAGGAACACGCCGGCGAGGTCGCGGGCACGGACGTGATCAAGGCGCAATTGCTGGTGAAGCAGCGCACCAAGGATGTGGAGGACGCGCAGGTGGCGGTGGAGAAGGGGCGGGTCGCGCTCGGGGTGCTGCTGTTCCCGGATGTGAATCAGGAGTTCAATCTCATGGGCGAGCCGAACACGACTCCGCCGCTGCCGACGTTTGAGGAGTTCCGGCAACAGGCGCTGGCGCGCAGTCCCGATGTGCGTGCTGCGGAAAGCGCGCTGCAGGCGGCGAAGTTCGCGGTGACGTCGGCGCGTGGGGCATATTATCCATCGCTGATGGTCGATTATTTCTATGGCATCGACTCGAACGTAGTTGCGCTGCGCGATCCGGATGGGCGCCGCAATATCGGAAGCGCGCTGCAGGCGACGGTCACGGTTCCGGTGTGGAACTGGGGCGCGACGCGCAGCAGGGTGGAGCAAGCGCGGATCTTGCAGAAACAGGCGCAGTTCGACGTGACGGCGGCGCAGCGCATATTGGAAGCGGATATTCGCGGATTCTATTTAGAGGCGCAGGCGGCGCGGAACCAGTTGGACCTGCTCCGGCAGACGGTGCAGCTTTCGGAGGAGAGTTTGCGATTGACGTTGCTGCGGTACGAGGCGGGGGAGTCGACGGCGCTGGAGGTGTCGGACGCGGAGACGACCCTGACGCAGGCGCGGAATGCTTATGACGATGGGGTGCTGCGGTATCGTGTGGCGCTGGCCGAGCTGCAGACATTGACGGGGAATTTGTGATGCCGGCTCGCATCATTTCCGCGGACGGCAGCCGGCACAGACTGGTTGCCCCACTGACGCTGCTGGCGTTACTTACGGCGTGCGGATCGCCGGAGAAGAAGGAAGCAGAGCCGGTGGCGCCCGTGCGTGTGGCGCCGGTGAAGGTGGAATCGATACGGCGCATCATTACGGCCGATGCGATCTTGTATCCGCGGGCGCAGTCGGCCGTGACGCCGAAGATCAGCGCACCCGTGAAGACGTTCTACGTAAACCGCGGCGATCGGGTGAAGAAGGGGCAGTTGCTGGCGGTGCTGGAGAACAGCGATCTGCGCGCGGCTGTGGAGGAGGGCCGCGGCAATCTGGCGCAGGCGGAAGCGGCGTACGCGACCGCGACCGGCGCGACCGTTCCCGAAGAAGTGAACAAAGCGCAGCAGGACGCGACCTCGGCGAAGCAGGCCATGGACGCATCGAAAGCGGTGCTGGACAGCCGGCAAGAGTTGCTCCAACAGCGCGCGATCGCGCGGCGGCTGGTGGACGAAGCGCGCGTCGCATACGTGCAGGCCCGCAGCACATATGAGGTGGCGCAGGAACATCTGAGGGCCGTGCAGAACGTCTCGCGGCAGCAGGACATTCGAAACGTCCAGGGCAGCTTAACGGCCGCGCGCGGACGTTTTCAAGCGGCGCAGGCGAACCTGGCGTATTCCGAGATTCGCAGCCCGATTGACGGCGTGGTGGCGGACCGCGGCGTGTACCCGGGCGAAATGGCGAGCGCGGGGTCGCCTCTGATCACGATCATGCAGATCGACCGCATTGTGGCGCGCGCGAACGTGCCGGCGCCGCAAGCATCGTTGCTGAAGGTGGGCGACGCGGCAACGCTGCGCACCGACACGAGCGTGAGCTTGCCGGCGACTGTAACGGTGGTGAGTCCGGCGACGGACCCGAGCACGACGACGGTACAGGTGTGGGCCGAGGCGGATAACGCGGGCGACCGTTTGCATCCCGGCACGACAGTGCACGTGGACATGGTGGCGGAAACGATACCGAACGCCGTAGTCGTGCCGCAGGCGGCGCTGCTGCCAGGCGAGGGCGGCGGCAATATCGTGCTGGTGGCGGGGGCGGGCGATGTGGCGCGTCAGCACGCGGTCGAGACGGGTGTGCGCGAAGGTGACCGCGTGCAGATCGTTTCGGGCGTGCGCCCGGGCGAGCAGGTGATCGTGAGCGGCGGACTCGGTTTGCAGGATGGCGCGAAAATTCGCATTGCCCGCGAGGGCGCGCCGAAGGAGACGGCAGCGGATGAGAAGTGATCTCGAAACGCTGCGTGCCGCCGACGTTCCGAGCGAACCGGAGCACTGGAGCGCGCGGTACGGCAAGTCCATCATCTTCGTAATCCTCACGCTGATCGCCGTCGGCGTCTATCTTGCGTTCAGTATTCCGATCGCGGTATTTCCTTCGACCGACTTTCCGCGCGTTGTGATCGGCGTCGACAATGGCGTCGCGCCGATTGACCAGATGCTGGTGACGGTCACGCGTCCGCTCGAGGAAGCCTTGAACAGCGTGCAGGGGCTGGAGCGAGTGCAATCGATCACGAGCCGCGGATCGGCGGAGGTGGATCTGTTTTTCTCCTGGAACGCGGACATGTTCCAGACGCTGGAGCGCGTCAACGCCGCACTGGCGCGCGCGCAGCCGGAACTGCCGCCGACGGCGCGCGTGACGGCGAACCGGCTCACCTTCGCGGCGTTTCCGATCCTCGGGTATAGCGTGACGTCCGAAACGGTTCCGCCGCAAACGCTGTGGGAGCTGGCGACGTACAGCATGAAGCCGCGGCTAAACCGGTTACCGGGCGTGTCGACGGTGGTGGTGCAAGGCGGGCAGGAACCGGAGTTTCAAATCCGGCCCGATCCCGCGAAATTGTTGGCGACGGGCGTAAACGTTCCGGCCATCCTCGATGCGGTGCGGCGCAGCAACCTGATCGAATCGCCCGGACTGATGCAGCAGAATCACCAGCTCGTGTTGACGCTGGTGAGCGGGCAGGCGCGCACGCCGGAGCAGATTTCGCACATCGTCATCAAAACGACCAACGCAGGCATTCCGGTGCAAATCGGCGACATCGCGCAGGTGGTTCCGTCCGTGCGGCCGGTTTATACGATCGTGACGGCGAACGGAAAGCCGGCCATCCTGCTCAACATCAACCGTCAACCGCACAGCAACACGGTGCAGGTAGCGGATGAGGTGCACGCGGAGCTGGACGCCATTCGCAAAACGCTGCCGCCGGGGATACAGATCAACTCGTTTTACGATCAGTCGGACCTTGTTCGCGATTCGATTCGCAGCGTGCGTGACGCCATACTGATCGGGCTGGTGCTTGCGGCGATTATTCTGATTCTGTTTCTCCGCGACTGGGGGAGCTCGTTGATCGCAGCGCTGGTAATTCCCGCGACGATTGCGATCACGTTCATTGTTTTGCACATTTTGGGCGAGAGCTTCAACCTGATGACGCTCGGCGGACTGGCGGCGGCCGTTGGTTTGATCATCGATGACGCCATCGTGGTGGTAGAAAACATCGTGCTGCACCGGTCCGCCGGCCAAAGCCGCGGGCAGGCCATTCGCAGCGCGATGCGTGAGATTCGCAGGCCGTTATTCGGTTCGACGATCACGCCGGTGGTGGTGTTCCTGCCGCTGGTCGCGATCACGGGTGTTACGGGGGTGTTCTTCCGTGCGCTGGCCGTAACGGTGGCGGTGGCGTTAGGAACCTCGCTGCTGCTGGCGCTGACCTGGACGCCGACGCTCAGCCATTATTTCCTGGGGACGCGCGTGCGGCACGATGGCGGCGAGGAGCCGGGCCATGGAGTCCTTGGCCGCGTTGGACGAGCGTACGACCGTACGATTCGCTGGACGGTGCGGCGGCCGGTGGTGCTGGCGGTGTTTTGCATTGTACTGGCCGGCGTGGCGTACGTTGCGTATCGCGGGCTCGGATCGGACCTGCTGCCGGCCATGGACGAAGGCGGCTTCATCCTGGACTATTTCACGCCGGCGGGCGCATCGCTTGAAGAAACCAACCGCATCGTTACGCACGTGGAGCAGATCCTGCGGTCCATTCCCGAGGTGGATAACACTTCGCGGCGCACGGGACTGCAACTCGGGCTGGCAGCGGTTACGGAGGCGAACAGGGGCGACATTTCGGTGCGCTTGAAGAAGAACCGCAGCCGTAGCTTGGAGGAGGTGATCGATGAAGCGCGGGACAAGATCACGAAACAGGAGCCCACGCTGGATATAGAATTCGCGCAGTTGTTACAGGACATGATCGGCGATCTGACGAGCGCGCCGGAGCCGGTGCTGATCAAGCTGTTCTCGGAGGATGAGAACCTGCTGCGGACCTGGGGACCGAAGGTGGGCGACGCGATCAAGCAGATACCGGGCGTGGTGGACATACAGAATGGAATCGAAGACACGATCAGCGGACCCGCGACGGTGTTCCGTGTAGATCCGGCGGCGGCGGCGCGCGCGGGATTCAGCGCCGACGAGGTGCAACTCGCGGCGAGCGCGATTCTGCAGGGCGAGCCTTCGCCGACACCGGTGGTCGTGAACGACCGGCCGTACACGATTCGCGTGCGTTTTCCCGATGACACGCGGCAGTCGCTGGAAACGATGCGGAATACGCTGTTGATGAGCGCTTCGGGAAAAACGGCGACGCTGGGGACGATGACCAACATCGAGGAGATGCCGGGGCAGATCGAGATACGACGCGAAAATTTGCAGCGCGATATTCAGGTAACGGCGCGCTTGGAGGGGCTGAACCTGGGCGCGGGCATCGCGAAAGTGAAGAACGTCGTGGCGGGGCTGGGGATTCCGCCGTCGATCCGTGTGGAATACGGCGGCGGGTATGCGGAGCAGCAGCGGTCGTTCCGCGAGCTTGTGGTTGTGTTGCTGCTCGCAGTGGTGCTGGTGTTCATTGTGCTGCTGTTTGAGTTTGAGAGTTTTTCCGCGCCGGTGGCGATTCTATCGTCCGCGGTGCTTTCCACCTGCGGAGTGTTTTTGGCGCTGCTGATCACGCGCACGACATTCAATCTGTCGTCGTTCATGGGATTGATCATGGTGATCGGAATCGTGGCGAAGAACGGAATTCTGCTGCTCGATGCGGATTACAAGTTCCGGGCTGAAGGAGCGAGTGCCGTGGAGGCGATGGTGCAAGCGGGCGACCGGCGGCTGCGTCCGATTGTCATGACAGCGCTGGCTACGGTAGCGGGTATGATTCCGCTGGCGCTGGCGATCGGCGCGGGATCGCAGATGCTGCAGCCGTTGGCAATTGCCGTGATCGGCGGCATTCTGGCGTCGATGGTGTTGTCGCTGATCGTTACGCCGGCGATTCATTACTATATGGCGCGATGAATGAGCATGCACATGGAAGCGGCGATTCGGCGTGGGGCAGGCGTCCACGCCGGGGTACCCTCTGGGTCGGGGTCTCCAGACCTGCTCTTCCGGATTCTATGGGCC
>JAICMB010000265.1 GCA_025929455.1 Bryobacteraceae bacterium
ACTTGAAAAGCCCGCGTCCTGGCGAGGCGGATGTCGATGCCTGGGAGGTCAACGCGGCCAACCCGTATTGCCCTCGCCCGTGCTGGATCTACTTGGCCCGGGTAATACGTCTGCGCGTAATACAACGCTGTCCCGTTCGATCTGACTGCCGGTTCAGAGGGCCATTCCGAAACTGCTGTGAGGCCGAATACCCTGAAGGCTTCCCCGTTTTGAGCCGCGCCGGCGGATAGATAATACGTGCCGGGTGAGAGACCCGCAATTGCATACTTTCCCGCCTGATCCGTGGTTATGAAGCCGCCGGTCGACTCCAGCGGGAAACCCGGCTGCAATGCGCGCCTCAGGAGCCGCAATTGCACGGATGCCACCGGATCGCCGTCCGCATCGGAAACCTTACCGGAGATCGTCACCGAGTGCGCCATGGTGATGTCGATTCGATTCGAGCGTTGGCCCGCGCTCAGCGTGATTGGGGTAAGGGTTTCGTGGGGATTGTTGCGAAAATTCCCATGGAGGTATCCCGCGCGGTCAGCCGACAACATGTAGGTTCCAGGGTCGATCGCGGTGAAACAAAACCTGCCGTCTGGTCCGCTGTTGGTCTGATAAACGCGGTGCGGCTCAGATCCCGGCTGGCTGGTCAGAGTCAAACCGGCTTTCTGCACCGGCCGGCCGCTCAGGTCGGTCACGCGGCCCGCGAGACTCGCAAGACTCGCCGATGCGGCGTCCTTTGGGCGCTGCAGTTGCTGCGCCGTCGCGAGCATCACGAGAATTGCCGAGGCCAGGAGAGGTTTACGCAGATTCATTCGAATGCTGACATTCTAGGCGGATTCGTCGGATGCAGGCTGCGTTCGTCAGCGGCCCTGCATGGTCGAAACCTCCGGGCATGGTGCGGCAGAGGATGAGGCGGGTTTGGAAACCCGCCGCAGGCTGAAAGCCTGCCCCACGTTACGCGCCGGCGCGCTTGCGGCCGGGGACGACGTCGATTTGCAAGGCGGGGTCGGCGGCGGGGACGGGCGTTTCGGGCACTCCGAGTTCGCGCCGCACAATGTTGCAGCCCTGCGCGATCGCGCTTGCCTTATAGAACGCGATTTCGCGGTTACAGCCCTGGCGGCCGAAGCCGCAGTCGCTCGACACGATCAGCTTTTCGGCCGGGATGTACTTCAGCGCTTTGCGGATTTCGCCCGCGACGTCTTCCGGGCGGTCGGCCTGCAGCACGCGATGGCTCACCGCGCCGATGCAGATCTTCTTTTTAAGATCGTTCTTGAACGGCGCGAACAGTTCGAGATCCTTCTGGTTGCGGTCCTTCATTTCGAGCGTCCAGACATCGCCGCGGCAGCGCTCCAGATAAATCTCCAGCGAATTCGCGTAGCTGGTGTCTTCCATGACGCGCTGCATGTTCGGATTGCCCCAGCAGGTGTGAATCCATAGCTCGACGTCATCCAACCCCTGCACCTCTCGATTGAACGCGTCAACCATGAATTTCACTTCTTCATGGTCTTTACCGTACGTGTTCGCCATGAAGTGGAACGTGGGCTCTTCGATCTGGATGCAGCGGCAGCCAGCGTCGCGCAGCGCCAGCAGTTCCTTGTTCATCGCTTCCGCCATATCCCAGATCACTTGGCGGTTGTCCTTGTACTTGGGCGTGTGTATGTCGAGGAAGAGCGCCATCACCTGCGAGCAGCACGTTCCAAACTTGACGGGCTTGCTTGCCTTGCCCTGCACCATGCGCCAGATCTTCGGATAATCGAGCGGGCGGTGCTCGATCTTATCGACCACGTGGGGCCAGCGCCAGCCGGTGTAAATTTCATTAAGCAGCGTGCCCGCAGGATAGTGCAGCCAGGGCGCAGTGGTTTCCTCCGGCTGCAGGTAATCACCTTCGAAACCCGCCCAGCGCTGTAGCGGGTAATGGTGCCATGCGGGGCCCGCGAGATCCTCATCGACATGAAAATCACCGTGGGTGAGAATATCGAGCCCGGCGCGCTCCTGATCGCTGATGAGGACCGCCAGCGCGTCCTGAAATTTCTCGCGGAAGCGGACGTCGAGCATGCACGTATCGAGCGGACGCCCCCACATGCTGGTATCAAACCAGCGCGGGCGCGGGAACGAACCCGTTGTGGTGCTCGGCAAAACTAGGTTGGCGGTGGCGGTGAACATGACGCTTCTAAATTATACGAACGATTCCCTGATACGAAGGCGAGCCGCGCGCCACTACTGAGACATGGCCCTCTTCCGCACGCGCAGCGCCGCCGTCTTCGGCATCGACGCTCACCCCATCGATGTCGAAGTCGACATGTATCCCGGCGGCAGCGCGCGCGATTTCGTCACTGTCGGCATGCCGGACACAGCGGTGCGCGAGAGCCGCGAGCGCATCAAATCGGCGCTGCTCAATTCCGGCTTCGGGTATCCGAACAAGTCGGTGACGATCAATCTCGCTCCGGCGAATGTGCGCAAAGAGGGCGCGGGCTTCGATCTGCCGATGGCGCTGGGCATTCTCGGCGCGATGGGGACGGTGCGTGGCATGGGCGATCATCTGCTCGCCGGCGAACTATCGCTCGACGGCACGCTGCGTCCGATTCGCGGTGCGCTGTCTATCGCGGTGTGTGCGCGCAGGCAAGGGATTACGAATCTCATCGTTCCCGAAGACAACGCCGCTGAAGCCGCGGTCGCCGAAGGTGTGCGCGTGTTCGGGTTGAAGCATCTGTCGGAGGTTGTGGCGCTGCTGAACGAACCGGAGCGCTTCAGCCCGGCGGCCTGTCCCGACTTTAAAGCAAGCGCCGCCGCGCAGGACATTCCCGACTTTGCCGACGTGCGCGGCCAGATCACCGCCAAACGCGCGTTAGAGATCGCCGCGGCCGGGAATCATAACGTCTTGATGATTGGCCCGCCCGGGTCCGGGAAGACGATGCTCGCGCGGCGACTGCCTGGTATCTTGCCGCCGCTGACTTTGAAAGAGGCGCTCGAAACTACGCAGGTGCACAGCGTCGCCGGCCTGCTCGCGCGCGGCGCTGGGTTGCTCAGCGAGCGGCCATTCCGCGCGCCGCACCACACCATCTCCGATGCCGGGCTGATCGGCGGCGGCACGGGCACGCCCCGCCCCGGCGAAGTGAGCCTCGCGCACCATGGCGTGCTGTTCCTCGACGAGTTGCCCGAATTTCCGCGCAACGTGCTCGAGCTGCTGCGGCAGCCGCTCGAAGAAAACTCCGTCACGCTCGCGCGCAGCAATATGACGATCGCGTTTCCCGCGGAGTTCATGTTGATCGGCGCGATGAATCCGTGCCCGTGCGGGTATTACGGCGACTCCTCGCGCGAGTGCCGCTGCACGGGCGCCATTATCCAGCGCTATCTCGGCAAAGTCAGCGGGCCGCTGCTCGACCGCATCGACCTGCACATCGAAGTGCCGGCCGTGCCCTACAAAGAATTGCGCGGCACGAACAGCAGCGCGGGCTCGGCGCACATGCGCGAACGTGTCGCCGCCGCGCGCGAGCGGCAGCAGCGGCGCGGTTTTCTGAACGCGCACATTCCGGCGCAAGCGCTGCGTGGTCTCTGCGCGCTGGATGAAGCAGGCGAGCGCACCCTGGAGATGGCCGTCCGCCGCATGGGCTTCAGCGCCCGCGCGCACGACCGCATTCTGAAAGTTGCGCGCACCATCGCAGACCTGGACGCCAGCGCGAACGTTACGGCCAAGCATTTGGCCGAAGCCGTGCAGTACCGGAGCCTCGACCGCAACTACTGGACGTAGCGAGGCGGGCGAACGGCAGGCAGCAAGACTGCCTGCCCCACGCGCAGCGAGCTATGGACGCCGTGTTACGATACTCCGTACAGTTCATGAAGTGGGCGAAGTCCCTGGTTGTCTGTAGTTGTCTCGCGGCTCCGGCGTTCGCCGCAAAATCCGCTCCCCCGCCGCGCACGGTCACGTTCTACGGCAACATTGCACCGATTATTTATAGCCAGTGCTCGGCGTGTCACCGGCCGGGCGAGTCCGCACCTTTTTCGCTGCTCAGCTACGAGGATGTAAAGCGGCGCGCCTCGCAGATTGCCGCCGTTACGAAAAAGCGCTTCATGCCGCCGTGGCTTCCCGAGCACGGCTACGGCGAGTTCGTCCAGGAGCGGTATCTCACTGACGCACAGATTCAACTCATTCAGGACTGGGTGAAACAAGGTGCGCCGGCGGGTTCTGCGATGCACGCTGCGGCGCCGCCGAAGTTCTCCTCCGACTGGCAGCTAGGGCCTCCCGATCTTATTTTGCGTGTGGGTAAGCCATATACAATTCCCGCTGAAAGCCGCGAGATCTTCTGGAATTTCGTGCTGCCGGTCCCGATTACGACAACACGGTGGGTGCGGGCGATTGAAGTGCGGCCGGGCAATCCGCGCGTCTTCCATCATGCGAACGTGATCATCGACCGCTCTCGCGCCGCTCGCCGGCACGAAGTCTCTCCGGGTGCAGGTTTTCCCGGAATGGACCTGGCATTCGAGGAGGAGACGTTCGATCCGGACGGGCACTTCATGTCGTGGAAGCCGGGCGGCGATCCCGAGGTGGAGCCCGACGGCATGGCATGGCGCGCCGACCCCGGCATGGATCTGATCCTGAACGTCCACATGCGCCCGACCGGCAAACCGGAAACCGTGAGCCCCATGATCGGGCTTTATTTCACCGATAAGCCGCAGACGCAATTTCCGATGCTGGTACAGCTCGAGCACGATTCCAAGATCGACATTCCGCCCGGCGACAAGAATTTCCTGATCAGCGACGACTTTCGCTTTCCGATGGATTTGAAGGTGCTCGCGATCTATCCGCACGCGCATTATCTGTGCAAGCTCATGGAGGTGTACGCCACGCTGCCCGACGGTACACGCAAGTGGCTGGTCCGCATTCCCGCTTGGGACTTGAACTGGCAGGGCGTATTCCGGCTGAAAACTCCACTGGTGTTGCCGAAGGGCACGGTGGTCTCCATGCGCTATCACTACGACAACTCGACGGGCAATGTCAGGAATCCGAACAATCCGCCGAAACGCGTGAAAGCGGGCAACGAGTCGACAGCGGAGATGGGCCACTTCTGGATGCAGGTATTGCCGGTGGCGGGCGGCGATCTCCGCGCTCCGCTGCAGGAAGCGATCTCTACGCAGCGGCTTGCCAAATATCCCGACGACTTCAACGCCAATTACGATATGGGCGACCTGCTGCTCACCAGGGACAATGCCGCCGCGGCGATCGGGTATTTCGAGAAGGCTTGCAACGCCGATCCACGCAGCGTCGTGGCCGCCTCGGAGTTAGGCGTCGCGTACTTCACGGCTTCCAAGTTGACTGAGGCCGAGGCGCAGTTCAAGCGTGCGCTGGCGCTTGACCCGTCTTACACCGACGCGCGTTTCAATCTCGCGAGCGTGG
Organism: Bryobacteraceae bacterium; assembly: GCA_025929455.1. The sequence goes on from JAICMB010000265.1 coordinate 5,378, forward strand.
AGGCGTCCGCAGGCAACTGGCAGGCCGCCGCCGCGGACTATAAACAGGTCCTTACAGTGCGA
>JAICMB010000634.1 GCA_025929455.1 Bryobacteraceae bacterium
ACCGGAACCTTCAGTGGCCGCGTGCAGCGCGATCTCGGGCAGGAAGATTTCACGAAACTCGTGCGCTACGCCTACGACCACGGCATTCGCTTCTTCGAAACCGCCGAGTCGTACGGTGACATGCATCGCATGCTCGGCATCGCGCTGAAGGGCATCCCGCGCGATAGCTACCGCCTGATGTCGAAGGTCACCACGCGCCCCAATGGGAATCCGCAAGAGAAGATCGACGAACTCCGGAAACTGGCGAACACGGACTACTTCGATATCATGCTGCTGCACTGGCAGCACACCGCTTCGTGGCCGGCGGACTCCACCGCCTGGCAGGACGGCATTCTCGAAGCCGAGCACAAGAAAGCGGTGATCGCGCACGGTGCCTCCGTGCATGGCCTGCCCGCTCTGCGGCAGATGCCCAGCAACAAGTGGCTCGAAGTCGCCATGATCCGCATGAATCACAAGGGCGTCGCAATGGACGCGGAGCAGTACAATACTCCGGGCCCCGGCGACGTAAGCGAGGTGGTCACGCATGTCCACCAGGTCAAGCACGATGGCATGGGCGTGATCAGCATGAAACTGGTCGGCGAGGGCCGCTTCACCAACCGTGAGGACCGGCAGGCCGCCATGCGGTTCGCCTTCCGCAATGCGGGTGTCGATTCCGTAACGGTCGGCTATAAGAACACGGCCGAAATCGACGAAGCCATCGAGAATCTTAACTTGGCGCTCGCATAACGGCCGCGGCGCTCAACGTCTCAAGGCCGCTCGCTCGAAGCAAACTCCTCGTTGATCCACCGCTTGAACGCGTCCATGTTCTGCGGCCGCCCGAGGAAGTTCCGCACCAGCTCATTCGCCGGCATCGATCCGCCCGGCTCCAACACCAGCCGGCGGTAGCGCGCCGCCGCATCGCCCAGAAGCGGGTTCTCAGCATTGAACTGCGAGAAGAAATCGAGCGCGATTTCCTTGTCCCACATATACGTGTAATACGCCGATGAATAACCGCCCAAATGCCCGAACGACGCCCACATATGCGTGCCCGGTGTAGGCGTGAAGAGCGTGTACTTGGTGATGTCCTGGAACAGCAGCGCATCGGGTTTCACCTGGTCCGGCGCGTCCTCGTAGATGTTGTACGAGTACGCCGTGTACGCGTTCTGTTGCATGGTGCCGTTGCCGCGCCCGAACGCCGATGCGACATTCATACGGCGAACGAGATCTGCGGGAATCGGCTCGCCCGTCTTGTAGTTCTTCGCGAACGACGCCAGTACCACCGGGCTTCGCATCCATTCTTCGAGCATCTGCGAAGGTGCTTCCACAAAATCGGCTTCCATGCTAATGCCGCTGATGCCCGCCCACTCCTGCCGCCCCGCCAGAATCCAGTGCATCAGGTGCCCGAACTCATGGAAGAACGTCACGACGTCGCCGTATTCCATCAGGCCCGGATCGGTCGCCGTCGGCACAGGAAAGTTGCACACCAGCGCCGCCTCGGGCAACTGCTTGCCCTTGATGCCATCGAGCACCGGCACCATCTCGGCGTGGCTGTACTTGCCGTCGCGCGGGTGCATGTCGAGATAAAACCGGCCTGCGGGCTTGCCGTTTTCGTAGGCGATCCACGTCTCCACCTGCGGCGCCCATTCGGTCACGCCCGTCTCCTGTCGGAACGTCAATCCGAACAGCTTGGCCGCGGTGTCGAGAATTCCCTGCTTCACCCGCGCGTACGGCAAATACGGCCGCACCGATGCCGAGTCGAAATTGTACTGCGCGCGCCGCACGAGTTCCTGGTAATAGCCGGATTCGAAGTCGTCAATGCGCTTGGCATCCGGATGCGTTTTGCGCTTTTCCGCGAGCAGCATCGCAAACTCACGGTCCCCGGCGGGCCGCGCCGCCGCGTCAAGCTGCGCGATAAACGCCGCGATGTTCGATCCTTTCTCGATCATTTTGTCCGCGGCATTGTAATCAGCCCACGACTTGTATCCGAGTGTCGTCGCGATCTCATAGCGGGCCCGCAGCATGTTCATGAGCACGACGCTGTTGGCCGGATAAGCGCGCGTCAGGAATGCGACCAGCGCGCGGCGGCGCATCGCATCGCTCTTCGCGAACTTCATCACGGGAAAATAATCCGGGTACTCCGTCGTCAGCACGACTTTCCCGCCCGGCCCCGGCTTGTGGCGGTCGATGTAGTCCTGCGGCAGACCGTCGAGTTCGGCTACGCTGGCGTCGATCGTGTTTTTGCTGTCGGAAATGTTGCGGTCGAACTTCAATGCTGTCTCGGTGACCTCGTCATTGAGCTTCCGCAGGCGCGCCCGCGTCGCGTCGTCCTTGTTCACCCCGGCGAGACGGAATTCCAAAAGCTGCCGTTCCAGGTAATGACGCGTCGGTGCGTCGGCTTTCGCTGCGTTCACCTTTTCAAGCGCGTCATACACGGCACGGTTCAGCGACAGCGCCGTTTGCGCCGCGCTGAGTTTGCGCACCATAGCCGTCGCGCGATCGCGAAACGTGGCCTCCGGATGCACCTGCTCCATGAGACCTGCAAAGTACGCGGCGGAGTTGAGCTCACGTACCGCATCGTCATAGGGAGCGAGCGTATTTTCAATCGTGCGCGACCCTTGCACGGCCGTGAGCCGGTCAATATAGCGCTGCGCCGAGTCAAGGTGCGCCTCCTCGGACTTCTCGAACGCCGCCGGATCGGGCC
>JAICMB010000804.1 GCA_025929455.1 Bryobacteraceae bacterium
GTTTTTTGTGCGTCGAAGTAGCGCTCGAGCGTCTGCTCCTCGCGCGGGTTCGGATTGCGGCTGAGGCACAGCTCGAACGCGTCGCGGATGCGGGCGGTTTCGTTTTCCGGCCCGTCCTGCAATACACGCGTCGCCAGCGCCTGCGCCGCTTCGAAGAACACGGGATCGTTCAAAAGATTCAACGCCTGCAGCGACGTATTCGAACGCCGCCGCCGCGTGCAACTCGTATTCGAGTCCGGCGCGTCGAAATTCATGAGCATCGGATACGGTGTCGTGCGCTGGAAATGAATGTAGAGACCGCGGCGGTATTTGTCGGGCCCGGCGCTCTCGACCCACTTGACACTATTCGCGTAGCCCAGCTCCGCAACACCGGCGGGCTGCGGCGGGCGGACGCTCGGGCCGCCGATCGCTGTATTCAAAAGCCCGCTGACGGCCAGCGCCTCGTCGCGAATCAGCTCCGCCGGCAGCCGCACGCGCGATTGCCGCGCCACCAACTCGTTCTCGGGATCGCGCGCGGCAATGTCTTTGCGGGTATCCGAGCTCTGCCGGTACGCCGCCGACATCACGATCTCTTTCTGGATGTATTTCATGCTCCAGCCGTGATCGACAAACTCGCACGCGAGCCAGTTCAACAGCTCCGGGTGCGACGGCGCATCGCCCTGCGTGCCGAAATCTTCCGACGTCCGCACCAGGCCGCGGCCGAACAGCTCCTGCCAAAGGCGATTCACTTCCACGCGCGCGGTGAGGGGGTTATCGCGCGATACCAGCCAGTACGCCAGGCTTAAACGGTTGTGTGCCTCGCCCGGTGGCATCGCGGGCAGGAACGCGGGCGTGTCCGGACGTACCTCCGCGCCCAGCGCCTGATAATCGCCGCCCGTATGGATGTAGGCTTTGCGCGGAATCGGATCGTCCTGCACCACCATCGCCATGCTGTACCGCGGCAGCGCTTTTTCGAGTTCGTTGATCTCTTTATGCGCAGCCTCCACGCGGGTCTTCGCGTCCTTGTCTTTCTCTATGTCCGGGTCTCTGCGCGCCAGGAAGAAGTCGGTCAAGCGGTCGCGGTCAAACGGCGACGGATTCGTCCAGTAGCCGTGCAGATAGCGCTCCGCTCCGTCGAACCCGGCGCGAAACTCCGTCACCGCGAAGTCCCATTCGAGGTCCTTGCCGGGTGTCGCAAACGCCTGTTTCAGTTTGGCCTCGTAATCGGCTTGCAGGGCTGCAATTCCGTATTTCTCCAGCACAGCCTGTCGCTTCTGATCATAGACGGGCTTCGCCGCGAGCCACGGACCGCGCTCGCCCGGGAGCGGCGCTTCAATGGTCTGCTCCTCCGCGGTGTTCACGAATGCGGAGAGCGAATAGTAGTCCTTCTGCGTGATGGGATCGAACTTGTGGTTGTGGCACTGCGAGCAGCCGACCGTCAGCCCCATCAATACGGTGCCGATCGTATTGGTGTTGTTTACGATCTGATCGAAGCGTGCCTCCCTGCGGTCCACGCCAGCTTCGCGGTTGGTCAGTGTATTACGCAGGAAGCCGGTCGCAACGCGCTGCGCGGTGGTCGCGTGGGGCAGTTCATCGCCGGCGAGCTGCTCGGTCACAAATTCGTCGTACGGCATGTCCGCGTTCAGCGCGTTGATCACCCAGTTGCGGTACCGCCACGCCCACGGGCGTACGAGGTCCTTTTCGTACCCGTCGCTGTCGGCATAGTGCGCCAGGTCCAGCCA
>JAICMB010000470.1 GCA_025929455.1 Bryobacteraceae bacterium
AGGTTTGAGTGCGGCCGCCTTCGCGGAGGAAGGCCCGTTTTTCCGGATGGGCCGCGAGCCGGTCGGTGTGGATATCCTGACGATCATACCCGGCGTTGACTTTAATACAGCCTGGGAGCGCCGGGTTGAAAATGTCGTTGATGCAGCGAGTGGATTGAAAGCCAGCTTCATTTCGCGTGAAGACTTGATCGCCGCGAAACTGGCGTCACGCAGGCCACAGGATCTTGCCGACGTTGATGCGATGCGCAAAGCGGCAGAGGGCCAGCGGAAGTAATCAGCTTTCTCGGCAAGGGCTTCCAATCTTCAGAGCAGCGCACGCGGCGGCGAGTACTTCTTCCACGGACAACCCTTGCAAATCCGCGCGCAACACGCGCACACCTTCTCCGCGCGGTCCCCACACCGTGGGATCGGTAGGGCCGAATAGCGCGAGTACGCGCGCTCCCGCCGCGGCGGCCAGATGCGTGATGCCGGAGTCATTCCCTATATACAGCCGCGCACCCGCGAGCCAGCACGCTAACTGATAAAGATTGTCGAGACGCACGGCGTCGTCCAGCGTTTCCTCCGGTCCCGCGCACCAGCGCACCTCGCCCGGCAAGCGTGCGGCGAGTTCGCGATAGCGCTCGAGCGGCCAGTTCTTTCGCGCGCTTCCGGAGAATGGATGGATGACGATTGCATTATGCGGCTCCGCGACAACCGGAATGCGCGGGATTGCGGGCGTTGCGCAGCCTACCTGTGCGGCGAACCAATCGGCCGCGTGCACGCACGCATCGGGCGGCGGGAGCGCGCAAAAAAATCGCACCGGCGGTCCAACCGCAGTGAGCGCTGTCACGAACTCCGGCTGCTGCGCGCCGTACCACGACACGATCTCATCGAACGTCCGCAGTGCTTCGAGCAACGACGGCGCGGGCTCCGTGTCCGGCAGACCCAGCATGCTCAGGCCCGTCGCCGCGATGGCGCGCACGCGATCCGCGAAACGAATCAGCGGCGCCACCGCTGAGGGCGTCCATACTTCCGTGTAGTCCGCGCGCAGACACTCGAGCGCCGGCAACGCCAGAACGCAGTCGCCGATCGCACCTGGCCGTATCAATAATCGCCGCAAACGTTCATTGTGCCGTTTCTTAACGCGAACTTATCGTGCGCCGCAGATGCTCCTCACGTCATAGCTTTCAGAACTCTTCCCTACAGAAAGGAATACATGACAAATAAACCAACTGCCTTAACCGACCGCGCTACTAACGACCGCGTCCGCTCGCTCCAATCGCCCGCCCCGCTCGACATCGCCGCACTCGCTTATGAGTTGTGGGAGAAGCGCGGCCGTTCGGAAGGATCACCTGTCGACGACTGGGTCGAAGCCGAACGGCAGCTTCGCGAGCGTGAACCGACGGCCGCCTGACGCAGTGCTGCACGTCTGGTAACACAAACTGCGGCGCGGCTGTCCTACAAACGTGCCAGCGCGCCGCAGCACCTCGAAAAAAAGCTCCCAGCCGGGGCAAGCCCTCAACGTCGAGGGCCACGAGATCCGCATCACGAATCCCGACAAGGTGCTCTACCCCGCGGCGGGCTTCACCAAGGGGCGCATGATCGACTACTACATCCGCATCGCGCCCTGGCTGCTGCCGCATTTCAAGGACCGGCCGGTCACGTTGAAACGTTTTCCCGACGGCATCGGCGGCGAAGCGTATTACGAGAAGAACGCGCCCGGCTACAAGCCCGAATGGGTGCAGACCTTTCCTGTGCCGCGCCGCAGCGGCGAATCCGACATCTGCTATATCCTCATCAACGATCTCGCGACGCTGATCTGGTGCGCGCAGATCGCCAGCATCGAGTTGCACCCGTTTCTGCACCGCGCGCCGAATCTGCAACAGCCCACCGCGGTGGTGTTCGACCTCGACCCGGGCGAAGGAGCAGGCATCCTGGAGTGCTGCAACGCCGCGTTCCTGCTCCGCGAAAAACTGCAGGCGCTCGGGTTAGCAATATATCCCAAGGTCTCGGGCTCGAAGGGCATTCAGATTTATGCGCCGCTGAACACGCCCGTGGATTACGCTGACACCCAGCCGTTCGCGCGTGCGGTCGCCCAGGCCATGGAACGCGATCACCCGACGCTGATCATTTCTGAAATGGCCAAAGTCGCACGCAAGAACAAAGTGTTCATCGACTGGAGCCAGAACTCCGATTTCAAAACGACGGTGGGCGTGTACTCTCTGCGCGCGAAACAGCAGTATCCGTTCGCATCGCTACCCGTGACGTGGGAAGAGCTCGAAGCAGCGCTCAAGGCGCACGATTCCGGCATGTTGTACTGGCAAGCGCCGGCGGCGCTCGACCGCGTGAGCGAGAAGGGCGACCTGTTCGAACCGGTGCTCACGGTGAAGCAGCAACTGCCGCCCGATTTCGTGGAGCATCTTGCCGCGCCCGCGACACGCACGCCCGCGGCTCGCCCGTTGCGCGAGTACCACCGCAAGCGCGACTTCGCCGTCACTCCGGAACCGGCCGCCGCCCTGCCGCGCGCTAGCCGTCAGGGCGCGCGCAAGCGGTTTGTCATCCAAAAGCACGCGGCCAGTCACCTGCACTACGACTTCCGCCTTGAAATGCACGGTGTTTTGAAATCGTGGGCCGTTCCCAAGGGCCCGCCCTACAAGCGCGACGAGAAGCGCCTCGCTGCCGCGACGGAGGACCATCCGCTCGCGTATTTCGATTTCGAAGGCATCATCCCAAAAGGCCAGTACGGCGGCGGCACCGTCATGGTCTGGGATATCGGCACGTACGAGCTGGTGGAGGGCAACTACTATAAGGGCCGGCTCAATCTATTTCTCGAAGGGAAGAAGCTCAAGGGCGAATGGCTGCTGATCAAAGACGAAAAAGACAGCAAAAACTGGCGTCTGATCAAGGCCGGCGAAGATATGAAGCCGCTCACGGCGCGGCAGGACGACAAGTCGGCGCTGAGCGGGCGAACCATGCAGCAGATCGCCGACGCGCGCGATGCGGTGTGGCAGAGCAATCGCGCGCCCGGCGTCGATGTGTCCAGCCTGCCCGATTCGCCGCTGCACTTCATCGAGCCGATGCAGGCGAAACTCGCAAACGCGCTGCCGGAAGGCGAAGGTTGGGAGTACGAGATCAAGCTCGACGGCTATCGCGCGGAGGCGATCCGGAACAGCAGCGGCGTGCATCTGCTATCGCGCCGCAACAATTCGCTCGCCGACCGTTTCCCTGACATCGTGAACGCTTGCAAAGCGCTTCCGGAGGGCACCATCGTGGACGGCGAGGTGGTCGCGCTCGATGCGAACGGACGGCCATCGTTCAACCTGCTGCAGAATTATCAGACCTCGCGCCACCCGGTCATCTATTACGTGTTCGACATTCTCGCGTGGCAGGGCAAAAGCCTGCTCGCCATGAAACTGAACGAACGCAGACAGGTGCTCGATACCGCGCTTGCCGGAATCGCGGATCCCATTCGCCTGCTCGGAACGTTGCACGCGGCGCCCGCCGACTTGATCCGTGCGGCGCGCGAGCAAGGCATGGAGGGGTTCGTCGCCAAGCGTGTCAACAGCTCCTATGAAGCGGGACAGCGCAGCGGGTCGTGGGTCAAGTTCAAAGTGAATCAGGGCCAGGAACTCGTCATCGGCGGTTACATGCCGGGCAAAAACGGCTTCGA
>JAICMB010000587.1 GCA_025929455.1 Bryobacteraceae bacterium
GTAGCCAACCGCGTTCGAAGCGCGCAGCAGCATTTGGAAACAGATGTTGGGAATGGCTTCTCGCAGCCGCCGGAGCCGCATCCAGGGGTCTTCATGCAGGAAGCGCATGGAGGCGTCGAATGTCGCGCCGCCCCACATTTCCAGACTGTAGAGATTGTGGAGCCGGTGCGCGACGAAATTCGCGATCGCCAGCATGTCGTAGGTGCGCACACGAGTGGCCATGAGCGACTGGTGCGCATCGCGGAAGGTGGTGTCGGTGATCAGGAGACGCTGCTGCTCGCGCGTCCATTTGGCGAAGCCCTCAGCGCCCAGCTCTTCCAAAAGCTGCCGTGTGCCGCGCGGCGGAGCGGAGGGATCGTGCGGCGGAACGGGCGCGGGCCGCATGCGCTCGGGGCGCGGTTTGCCGGCGACTTCGGGATTGCCGTTCACAATTACATCGCCGAGGTAACTGAGCAGACGCGTGGCGCGGTCACGGCGCAAGGCGAAACGGAACAGATGCGGATGGTCGGCGAGAAAGGACGTGGTGGTGTCGCCCGCCTGGAACGCGGCGTCGTTCACGAGATTGTCGAGGAACGGAATGTTCGTCTTTACGCCGCGAATGCGGAATTCGCGCAGCGCGCGGTCCATGCGCTGGCAGGCTTCCGGAAACGTGCGTCCCCACGAGGTCACTTTTACGAGCAGCGAATCGTAGTACGGAGTGATCACTGCGCCGCCATAGGCGGAAGCTCCGTCGAGGCGGATCCCGAATCCGGCGGGCGAGCGATAGGTGTGAATGCGGCCGTAGTCCGGGACGAAATTGTTGGCCGGGTCTTCAGTGGTGACGCGGCACTGCAGCGCGTAGCCGTGTACTTCCACACCATCCTGTTGCGGGAGCGCCATCTCTTCGCCGTGCAGCGCGAGCCCCTGCGCCACCTGAATCTGCGCGCGCACCACGTCAATGCCGGTCACCATTTCAGTGACGGTGTGCTCGACCTGAATGCGCGGATTTACCTCGATGAAAAACCACTCGTTGGTGTCGGCGTCTACGAGAAACTCGACGGTGCCCGCGTTGTAATACCCAGCGGCACGTGCGAGCGCGACGGCAGCATCGGCGAGACCGCGCCGGACCGGGGCGTCGAGCTTGACCGCGGGCGCGATTTCCACGACCTTCTGGTTGCGCCGCTGCACGGAGCAATCGCGCTCATAGAGGTGCAAGATGTTCCCGGATTTGTCGGCGAGAATCTGAATTTCGATGTGGCGCGCTCGCTTGATGAAGCGCTCCAGGAACACCGCGTCGTTGCCAAATGCCGCGCCCGCTTCGTGCCGCGCTTCGTGAATGCGCGGGAGCAGTTCGGCCGGCGACTCGACGACGCGCATGCCGCGCCCGCCGCCGCCGAACGCGGCTTTTACCATTAGCGGATAGCCGATGCGCTCCGCAAGCGCGGCCGCCGCGGTGTCGTCCGTCACCGGTTCCTCGGTGCCCGGGATGACCGGAATACCGGCTTTAATCGCGAGATTTCGCGCGGCCGTTTTATCGCCGAGCAGATCGATGACCTCGGCGCTGGGTCCGATAAACGTGATACCCGCGGCTTGGCAGGCGCGCGGCAGCGCAGGATTTTCCGAAAGAAAACCGTAGCCGGGATGGATCGCGTCGACGCCTTTTTCGCTCGCCAGCGCGACGATGCCTTCCACATCGAGATAGGCTTGCACCGGGCCCTTGCCTTCTCCGATGAGATAGGCTTCGTCGGCCTTGAAGCGGTGCAGGCTGAGGCGGTCTTCCTGCGAATAGACGGCGACGGTGCGGAGCTTCAGTTCGTTGGCGGCGCGGAGGATGCGTATAGCGATTTCGCCGCGATTCAGCGCGAGGAGTTTTTTCATTCCCGAAGTACTATTATCGTGGAACAGCGCGGCCGGCACGTTCGTATGGCCATTGAGGAGGTGCAACAGCAGTGAGGCTCTGGCGTTTGATGATTCCGTGCGCGGCGGCGATGCTTCTGGCCGGGTGCGTGGGTTTCGGGGACTGGGGCAATTCGGACCGTTACAAGGAAGACTTCCACTACAGCTACGATCTGGGGCCCGGCAGCACGGTGTCGCTGGAGAATTTCAATGGCTCTGTGGAGGTCACCGGGTGGGACGAGAACCGCGTTGAGATCGACGGCACGAAATACGCGTCCCGCGAAGAACTGTTGCGCGCGCTCAAGGTGGATGTGACGCCTTCGTCGAACTACGTCAGCATTCGCACGAACCGGCCCTCCATGTTTCACGGCAACGGCGGCGTACGCTACAGCATCCGCGTGCCGCGCAAGACCACGCTGGACCCAATCACGAGCTCGAACGGGCACATACAGATCGACGATATCGACGGCACGGTGCGCTTGCGTACTACCAACGGCGGCGTACGCGTGGACCGCATAAGCGGACGCGTAGATGCGACGACCAGCAACGGGCGCATAGAGGCGCACGATGTGACGGGCGATTTGCGCGTGCACACTACCAATGGCGCGATCGATGCGCAGGCGCAGCGCGGGCAGTTCGAGGCCGGCACCACCAACGGCAGCATCGAAGCGGAACTGATTCAGCCGCGCAAAGACTGGCCCGTGCGCGTGAGTTCAACCAACGGTCACATCAGCCTGGACGTGCGCGCCACCGATGTGCCGGATGTGCGGGCGAACACGTCGAACTCGAGCATCACACTGCGCCTGCCCGCCGATGCCAACGCGCGCGTTCATGCCCATACTTCGCACTCGTCCGTTCGCTCGGATTTCGACGGGCTCAGGCCGGCCGATTCGCGCAATCCGCATGATCTGGACGGAACGCTGGGCTCGGGCGGCGGATACGTGGATTTGTCAACCTCGAACGGCTCCATCCAGATCGCCAAGTTGTAAGATCATGGGTCAGTGCTGATCGCGAGGCGGAACTTTCTGGCATCGGGGGCCGCGGCGGTCCCGCTGGTCGCCGCACCCGAGCGGCGTTTAA
>JAICMB010000315.1 GCA_025929455.1 Bryobacteraceae bacterium
ACAGGCAAATGTTTTGTTTGCGGGACTGGCGCCAGGGCTGGTGGGCGTGGATCAGATCGATGTACAAGTGCCGCACGTGGCGCCGGCGCAGCTCGGTGTGTCGGTGCAAGCGGGTTCGGAGGGCGGGGGAACGAGCGCGACGTTTGCGGTGGGGCCGTAGTGGGCTGAATATTCCTTCGGTCCCGAACAGCCGGACCTGGGGGGTCCGGCGCAGACGTGGACGTCTGCCCCACCCGGCCGCAGAGCTGCAACCGATGGCGCTACACGTTTCGGCTGCGACTCGCGCATGGCAGGCAGCAAGACTGCCTGCGCCACTTCGGCACCGGACGATAATAGTGGTCGTGCACGTACGTACAATGTTTGCCGCCACGCTGCTGTGCGCGCTCAGCGCGGCTGAACTGGGCGATGCCGCCGGTAATCACATTCGCGCCGATGTTCAGTTTCTGTCGTCCGATCTGCTCGAAGGACGTGGGGTTGGGACGCGCGGGGGACAGCTCGCCACCGAATACATTGCCTCGCAGCTCACCATTGCAGGCGCCAAACCCGCGGGCGCGCACGGATCCTATTTCCAGCCGGTGCGCCTGGTTGGTGTGACCACTGAGCCGGGCGCAACGCTATCGGCAAGCAGCAAGGGACGCGACGTGAACTTCCGCTGGCTGGACGATTTCGTCGGCGTCAACCTGCGCCAGCAGCCGGAAGACCGCTTCGACGCCGATGCCGTTTTTGTAGGACACGGCATCGCCGCGCCGGAGTTCAACTGGGACGACTACAAGGGCGTGGACGTACACGGAAAGCTAGTCGTGCTGTTCACGAATGAGCCGCCCTCGGACGATCCGAAATTCTTCGGCGGCCGCGCGCTGACTTATTACGGACGCTGGACATATAAATACGAAGAGGCCGCACGGCGGGGCGCGCTCGGCGTGCTCATTATCCACACGACGCCGACGGCTGGGTACGGATGGGACGTGGTGCGCAGTTCGTGGAGCAAAGAAGACCCGCAGGTGCCGCTCAAACCCGGCGCGTACGCGCTCGCATTTGCCGGCTGGCTGACGCAGGAGGCGGGCGGGCGTCTGCTCGCGTTATCGGGCCATACCGTCGACGAGTTGCTGACCGCGGCGAATAACCGCGACTTCCACCCAATCCCGCTTGGTATCCATATTCAAGGCAACACGCCCGCCGCAATTCGCCAGATCGAGACGCGCAACGTGGCCGGCGTTTTTCGCGGCAGCGACCCGGCGGTGGCGAATCAATTCGTAATTTTCACCGCGCATTGGGATCATCTCGGCATCGGCCCCGCGGTGAACGGCGACCGCATTTACAACGGAGCTGTCGATAATGCCTCCGGCTGCGGCGTGCTGCTGCAGATCGCGCGTGAATGGAGCGAGTTGAATCCGAAGCCGCGGCGCTCGGCACTGTTCCTGGCCGTCACGGCCGAAGAGGCAGGGCTGCGCGGCTCCGAATTTTACGCGCAGAACCCGCTGTTTCCGCTGAAGGAGACGCTGCTGGATCTCAACTTCGACGCGATCTATCCGTTCGGGCGCACCCGCGATCTGGAACTCGAAGGAGCGGAGCGTACGCCATATTGGTCCACCGTGCGGCAAGTGGCGCGCAACATGGGTCTGCAGATCGCGCCGCCGGCGCATCCGGAGCAGGGCGACTACTTTCGCTCGGATCATTTTTCGTTCGCGAAAGCGGGCGTGCCGGCGTTCAGCGTCAGTCTCGGAACGCACTTTTATGGCAAGCCCGACAACTACGGCGAGCAGATCTTCGAAGAGTACAATTCCAAGCACTATCATCAGCCGTCGGATGAGTATCACGAGGACTGGGATTTCGCAGGTATGTCGGAGGTGACGCGTTTCGCGTTTACGCTCGGCATGGATGTGGCGAACAGCCGGGGGACGCGCGTGCCGGCCGTGGCGACACATGCGAGCGGGAGCTAGGGAACGGGCTCTAGCTGCAGCTCGTCACCGCGCGCGGTTCGCGTCGCATCGCAAACGCCCGCCGGCAACTCCAGTACCGAATGCGCTCGCAGACACCCCGCGAAACGCCAGCGTGGAACGGCGTGGCGCACCTTCAGCACCTTGCGCTTACGGTTTATAAAAACGATGTCGATGGCGAAACGCATGCCGATGGTATGAACCGCTTCGCACGGTACGATCCAGAGCCCCTCGCCGAGGGCTAGCTCATCACGCGCCAGCAGGCCGCGCCGTCGTGCCGCGCTGGTGCCGGCCACGTCCGCCGCTTCCGCGAGAACCGTATTCCGCGTTATATTCACTACACGCATTTTCCCGGCCGCGTTGCCCATAACAGAATAGTTGCGGCCGCGCGCAAACTCTCTCCGGCGTGCTGCGTCACACTGAAGCTATGGCACAACAATACGGGGCGCCGCCGCCGATGACCATCGATCCGCAGAAGAACTACACCGCGACGTTTGAGACCTCGAAGGGCAACATCGTTTGCGATCTGTTCGCGGATGCCGCGCCGAAAACGGTGAACAATTTTGTCTTCCTCGCGCGCGAAGGCTTTTACGACGGAACCAGTTTTCACCGCGTCATCGCCAATTTCATGATCCAGGGCGGCGATCCCACGGGTACCGGACGCGGCGGCCCCGGCTATCGCTTCGAAGACGAAGTGAAGAACAACCCGCACAAACACAAAGTGGGCAGCTTATCGATGGCCAACGCGGGGCCGAATACGAACGGCAGCCAGTTCTTCATCACACATGTCGCGACGGACTGGCTCGACGGCAAGCATACGGTATTTGGGGAGGTGCGGTCGGGGCAGGATGTAGTGGACAGCATCAAGCAGGGCGATAAGCTGAACACAGTCAAGATTGAGGAACGCTGAGGGGCGGCGACGAACTTATGGCCTTGCACTCCTTCGTGCTCTTTACTGCTGGGGGTACACGTTCCTGAATTGTGCGCGAATAATGTTCTGTGCCTGAGCTTCATCGGGCGGAAGCGCCTGCAACAGCGCGGTATAGAACTTTTTTCCCTTTGCCTGTCCAATAAGGTGCTCCTCTCCCACGAGAGCGGCTCCCGCTCCCGTCACGACCGTGAAGGAAAGAAATTCAGGGCCGCGCTCCTCATCCGGCGTTACGATCGGTCGCACTGCCAGCAAGATACGTCTGAACACGTCGACTGGTACGGCAAACTGTTTGGTGGCGAGGGATTCGTCGTTGATATATGGCCTCCTAGAGCGCTGCACGTCCAAAAAACGCACCATAGCCAAACGGTGTCCCGCTACCGAGAACGCGACGCTAGGAACTACTTTGGTCTGTTCACCGAGGTAGGTCACCTTTGCTTGAGCGGATGAAAGCTGTGCGTCAGTAGCAGTCCAGATTGAGCTAGGCATCCTATTCTCCTTATTCGAAACCGCAAACGCGCAGCCAAGTTGATAGATGGCAAAGAGCACGCAAGCGGCGCCCGGCGCAGTTTGACATATCACGTGCACGGCGAGAAGCCTTTTTTCGCATTCATTTTATTGAATGCTTCTTTTTGGCCAGAGCTCGGTTCTGCGGTTATGTTTCTTGCGGTAATTCTGGAGACGCCGTCTTTTCCGTCGCGCGCGTCCTCCCACGTTTTCACGTATTCCCAAGTCGTACCCTCGTACCATTTACCGCAATCCGGACCCTTCATGCACCAACCATAAGTCGCAAACTCAAACCGCACCTCGCGCCAACCCGAAGGATTGGAAGCAGCGTTATAAAAACCCTTATTGCCGCCACCTGTTCGCGGAGCATCCATCATGGTCGCCTTAGATGATCCTCCGTTCTTGCTGCCGACGCCGGTGCCTTGCTGGTAATCGGGCGTCGTCTCGGATGCAAGGGAGTCTACGGCCCAGCCATCCGAACTGGTGATGCTGCTGTCCTTATGTGCAAGCTGTGACGAATAGGTCGCTCCGTTGATTATCGTTCCATCGCAATGATTGCGAACGAACTGGACGTGAACGATTTGTTCGCATTTGGTGATTTTCTTCGATTTGTCCGGATCGAACACCAGGTCGACCCGGTTGCCCGAGGCCTTGCTCTCGTCGGCAGGACAAGGCGCGGTGGCCGAAGAAGAGCCAGAGCCGGGCGAAGGCTTGGAGGGGGTGCAACCAGGCATCGTCTTCTCTACCGATTCGCAACCTGGCGCAGATAGGCGCGAAATCGATCGTATAAGTGCTGCAGACGAGTGATTGGGTCTGTTCCGGGTCGGGTCATCGAACTGGCCAGCCAGGGATAAAGCGGATCGTCAAGAACACCCGACCCGAAACAAATCATTGTGGCCGTAAGGACGGGAGCTGCGAGGTCGCCCGGCAGGTTGTGAGAACGGCCGGCGTGGACCGCCTGCGCAATGACCGATTCGAGTTGGCGTGGGCCCACGTACTCGTATTTTCTGGGGTGGCAGTAATGGATCATACGCAGGAGGTCGTCAGGCCCGCAGTGGGGCGCACGGTCGAATTCTGACGGTAGCAACTCCAGGAGCCGCTTTAACGCATCCAAGGTAAAGGAATGGTTGGGACCGTCAACTTCGAGCAGGTAGTCGAAGAGATAACGCGAGAGCAGGTCCGCACGGGAATCTTCCGCAAGATCAGGTTCGGCGATCGCCGCCGCTGCCCAGGGGTATTGCGGGTCCGTATTGAACCGATGGCCGAGAATAAGTGCGGTTTCTAAAAAGAAGCGCAGGGCATCCTGATTTTTGAATCGAGCGGAATCGGCACGAGCTAATACCGTTGCCACAAAGTCGCGCACGCCTTGTTGTGTTGCGACCCCGGCCAGTTCCGGCGCGAGGCCGCTGATGTGCGAGGCCATCCGCTCTGCAAACTGGGCGTGTGCCGCGTTGTCCAGAGCGAGCATTGTTGCAGGCCGAATTAGCATGAACTTGCTGTGGGGCGGTCGAAGCCGTTGCCGAGGTGCTGTCGCCGATGCGTACAGGCCTTTTAGTATACTCTTGTTTA
>JAICMB010000704.1 GCA_025929455.1 Bryobacteraceae bacterium
CTCCTCTGCCGGTAAGCACGCGCGGAATGGTACGCAGCATAATTTTCCAGTCCAGCGCCAGCGACCAGTTGTCGATGTACTGCATATCCATTTTCATCCAGGTATCGAAATCGAGCGCGTCGCGGCCCTCCACCGCCCAGAGGCAGGTCAGGCCCGGGCGCATGCGCAGCCGGCGGCGCTGCCAGCCCTGATACAACTCCACCTCTTCGGGCACCGCCGGGCGCGGGCCGACCAGCGACATGTCGCCCTTCAGCACGTTCCAAAGCTGCGGCCACTCATCGATGGAAAACTTGCGCAGGAAGCGGCCCAGCGTCGTGAGCCGCGGGTCATTCGGAATTTTGAAAGCGAGCTTTTTTCGGTTTAGATGTTCGAGCGTGGGCTTAAGCTGCTCCGCGTTATCGCACATAGAGCGGAACTTGTAAAACACAAACCGGCGGCCGTTCAGCCCGCAGCGCACTTGCCGGAAAATTGCAGGCCCCGGCGAGGTCAGCCGGATCGACAGCACGACCAGTGCCATGACAGGTGTGAGCAGAACCAGCGCCGCCGCGGCCAGCCCCACGTCGATGCTGCGCTTGAACAGCATGCGCAGCTCGTCATGCGGCGCAGCCGAAAATGTCAGCAGCGGGTTGTTCGCAAGCGTATCGAGATACACATCGCTGTTCACGTGCGGGAAGAAGTCCACTAGCACTCGCGTGCGCACGCCCTCTTCATCGCACAGCAGAAACACATCTTCAAGACCCGCGAGACGGTTGCTGTCTACCGCGAACAGAATCTCGTCGATCACGTGTTCGCGCAGCAGCGCGGGCAGTTCCGCGACCAGCTTCACTTCGTAATCGCGCGACAGCGTAACCACACCCGTCGCGTCGTCGAGAAAGCCGAGCAGGCGGATGCCGTATTCCGAGGAGGCCTCCAGCGCGCGCCCGATACGTAGCGCACTCTCGCTTGCACCGACCACCATGACATAGTGCGCCTGTCCGAACTTGCGGCGGATCGCGCCCACCCAGTGCCCGGAGTTCAGGCGGAACACGCACAGCAGCATCCAGCTATAAACCGCGAACAGCAGCACGAAAGACCGGCTCAGGTCCATGCGCAGCAGGTACTGCGTGATGACGAGGCATGCGGCGCCGAGCGCACACTGGCGGAACGTGTCGCGCAGGATGACGCTCAGGTGCGCAGAGTCGAGCCGCTCGTAAACGTCGAGCCAATATCCGATCGCGATGTAGCAGGCTCCGGAGAATAGGAGGATAACGGCTGCAGGCGCCAGGTCGAGATGAAACGCGCGCTCAAACGGCAGGTGTATGCGCGTCTGATAAGCGCAGGCGAACGCCAGCGCGATCAGGATCGCGTCCGCCAAGCCGAAGAGAAACTTGACCTTGCGGTAGTGGCGGCTAAACACTCCGAAGCCAGATTATCACGACGGGGCAGAGCAGACCGTCATTATTTGGTGCCTATTCGCCGCCCAACTCGCGCGGGAGCCACGGTGTGGGACGCGCATCTCGGCGGCGGACGATGGAAGGCCGGGTGCGCGTCGGCCCGTTAAGCAGAGCGTCGGATCACATGAGCGCCCGGCCTCGGCGGCGGCAAGTGCGCGCTATGACGTCCGCGCCGTTCATCCTGCGTCGTTGGTACCTCACTTCCGCAGAAAAAAACGCGATCACGCCAGGGCGAGTGGTTGCGTGTTACTGTACAACTCGTGAGGCGCGAGCGGCCAGCCGGTCGCACCGCGCCCGTTGTGCATCCAGCAACAGCCGATAAGTCCGTTCCTTTCAATCATTCACACCTCCCCCGCACGCCGGAAATTTTTTCCGGTGCAGCAATTCTTTACCTGAGTTGGACGCTTTCTATACAAACCTGTTCCAGAGTTGCCGTAAGCAGTCTCGCGTAACGTAAGTAAAGATTAATCAACGTTTAGCGCGCGATTCGTTCCGTGCGGCACCCCACCTAGCCCGATGGAAATCAGCGTGCCCTTACTAGTACGTTCGAAGCGAGCCGGAGGATTACGGCATGCATTTATTAAACGCCACAACCAACGACCCGGGAACAACAGGCAAGGTCATGTCGGCTTCGACGCTGGCGGTCTACCGCGTCCGCAAGCAAGACAAACAGGACCTCGGAACCATTGAAGAGCTGATGATCGATCCGCAAACGGGCAAAGTCGCCTATGCCGTGCTTTGCTTCGGTGGTGCGGTGTCGCCCGGCGATCGTCTGTTCGTGGTGCCGTGGGGCATCCTTGAAGCTAAATCCGAGGACCGCGTACTGGTGCTGAAAACGGAACGCGAGCGTCTCGACGACGCGCCGGCCTTCGATGC
>JAICMB010000763.1 GCA_025929455.1 Bryobacteraceae bacterium
GACCGGCGACACCTGGGTGCACCTGCGCCTGTGTCTGGAGTGTGGGCACGTGGGCTGCTGCGACAGTTCGAAGAACAAACACGCGACCAAACATTTTCACTCCAGCAAGCATCCTCTGATCCGGTCGATTGAACCCGGAGAAGCGTGGGTGTGGTGCTACGTCGATGAGGCGATGCCTGGGGAGCTGCAAGGGAGCCGCTTCGTCCCGGCCTCTCTGTGAGCGGTATGATTTACCATTGGACAGACGAACCTTTTTCCCCACCGCCGCGGCGCTCGCACAAGCGGCCCTGACTGAGTTACGCGCTCAAACGCCGACAGCCCAGCGCAAAACCAAGCACATTGTTCTGTTCACGTCCGATGGCGTGCGCTGGCAGGATTTATTCACCGGAATCGATCCGACGCTCATGAGAGAAAAGAGTGCGGGCATGGCCGACGCCGGCGCATTGCGCGAGAAGCTTTGGGCCGATACGCCTGCCGCACGGCGCGAGGCGCTCATGCCGTTTTTTTGGACGGAACTGGTTCCGCAGGGAATTTTGCTCGGCAATGCCTCGAAGGGCAGCTCCGTGGAGGTGTCGAACCGCTATCGCGTTTCCTATCCGGGGTACTCGGAGATCCTCACCGGCCGCGCGCAGGATAACGTAATCACCGGCAACCTTTCGCTGCAGAACCCGACGCCGAGCTTCCTGCAATTTCTGCGCTCGCAACAGCATTTGAAGCGCGAGCAGGTCGCGGTGTTCGCGTCGTGGGAAAACTTCCACTACAGCGCGGAAAATAAGCGCGGCGATATCTACGTGAACGCCGGCTACGATGTATCGGAGTTGCCGCGCGATTCGCCGCGGACGGATCTATTCAACAAGCTGCAGTTCGACGCGCGTTTCAAGGACGACAGCGCGCGCCACGATGCGTTTACGTTCGGGCTGGGCAGCGAGTATCTGCAAAAGATCCAGCCCGAGCACATGTTCATCTCGTTCGATGAGACGGACGATTGGGCGCATTCGCGGCGGTACGATCGCGTGCTCGAGAGCTTGCAGTATGTGGACCGGGCGTTGCAGCAGCTGTGGAGCTATCTGCAGAGCTCGCAAAAATATCGCGGCACAACCACGCTGGTCGTAACCACGGATCACGGGCGCGGCAGCACACTCGCGGATTTCTCCGGCCACGGCCCGCGCGTTCCGGGCGATGAACATATCTGGGCATTTTTTATCGGACCGGATGTCTCGCCGGTGGGCGAGGCGAGCAACACGGATACGTATTATCAGCGCGACATTGCCCCGACCATTCTGGATCTGCTGGGATTCGATTACCACACGTATGAGGGCGTGCTGGGCACGCCGATGAAGGCCGTCGTGCGCGGGGTAGGCTGAGCGTGCAGGTCTCCAGACCTGCAGCGGGCGTCCACGCCCGCTGCAGTGTATCTCAGAACTCCCGACCAGCCCGGACCTGGTCTGGCGCAAACGTCGATGCCTGCCCCACAGGGCCGCGGAGCCGCAACGCAGAACGTCCCTACACCTTCGCACCTAAACGCAGATCGTATTGCAGCGGACGAGGGCAGCCGGCAAGACCGGCTGCCTCACCCGGATTTGCGTGCGCGGCTGACCTGCGCCGGAGCGCATCAATGCCCGAAGAGGTCGAGGCCGAACTTCGGGTCCGATTTTGTCCCGCTGATCGACACCGGAATTTCCGCGCCGCCGTGGCCGTTACTGAAGAACGGTGATACGGCTTTCAGCAGTAACGATTTCCACGTCGATGCGACCATCTGCGACAGTGATGCGCGGGTGCGGACCTTGCCCTGAAAGTCGAACTTGCTGCCATCGAGCGAATAGACGCCGGTGAGATTCACGCGCGCGCCCGGCAGCACATATGCAAGATTGCTGAAGTGAATGACGCCCGCGCGCATCGCGAACGTTCCGGTCATCTGTGACGAGACATCGCTCGCGCCGGGCTTGGCTTCGTTCGGCTTACCGCGCGCGCGTAAGCTGAGCATGTCCACTTTGTCCTGCAC
>JAICMB010000799.1 GCA_025929455.1 Bryobacteraceae bacterium
ATACTGGTGCATAATTGCGCACGGTGTACCACATGTCAACAGTTCCGCGGCCGTTTTCATGCGTCGGCAGTCCGTATTCTTTGGACGATGTTGCCGCCTCGCAACGCATTGGAAAACCCATAATTTACTCAAAAACCCCGTGTTTATCAGCTGTTTGGAAAATCTGATGCGGGACCCAATCAGTCGTGTTGCAGAATTTATCGCGGTGCCGGACGCCGCGATGTGCCATTTTCCATCGACGTTCCGATGTCTTACGAAAAGGGTTATACGCGAGATGTGTGCCAAGAGTTTTGTGGCGACGGCGTAGCGACGATGTGGAGGAACCGCAACAAGCTCCACGTTCTGTATCTGCGCAGACACAGAACGAACAGTGTCCGCTTGCGCGACATTCAGCGCCGCAGTTGCCCGTCCGTCGGCCGACGACGAGCTGATTGCGGAGCTGGTTTCGATAGCGCGCGGTACGTGCGATGCGCGCGCGGCGTGCGCGCAGGAAGGAATTGAATGGCTCCCCGGGCCGGATTCGAACCAGCGACTTGACGGTTAACAGCCGTCCGCTCTACCGACTGAGCTACCGGGGAGCACGCGAAGCAGGCCCTATTCTGGTAACTGCATGGCGGCACGAAATCAAGCGTGGTCATCCGCTCGCCGCTGCGGAGTTGTGGCACATCATACACGGATCGGTGATAATCCGCGCGAGGAGAGCGCGATGGGCGAGGTTATTCGTCTCGAAGAAATCGACCGCGAGCGCCGCCGCAGCCGCGCCCGCGTGGCCGAACGTGCGCATCTGGAGCGCGCGGTCGCGCTGCTCAGGGAGAACCTGGCTGCCGCGGCCGAGGCGTTGCGCGATGCTCCGGAAGCGCCGCTACAGGCTGAACTGCTCGGACGAATCGAGCGCTTCGCGGCGATGATCCGCTACGGCCTGCGGATGCTCGGTGAGTCGCCTGGCGCCGACGGGCTTGACGGCCCGTTCATCTCGACCGGACGTTAGAGCGCGCGACTAGCGCAGCTTTTTGCCGCTGCGGCGTTTGGCTTCGGCGGCCTCGAAGCCGCCCTCGGAGAACCATCGTATCTGGCGCGCGACGCCGCTTAGGATGTCGAGTTCGCGGACACCAATACCCGCACGGCCAAAAATCGCGCGCAAGGCGAACATGATGTGCTCCGGGTTTTCCGCCGGCAGAAATCCGATCGACACCAGCGCCTCGCTCAGCCGCTCCATCATCGCGTTCACGGCGACAGACGGCGCATGCGGCTCCACCGCCGGCATCTCGCGCGCCGCGCCGGACGCCATCATCAGTTCATACGCAACCAGCATCACGGCCTGCGCCAGATTGAGCGACGGATATTCGGGTGCGGTTGGAATCGTGACCAGCCGCTGGCAAAGCTTTAGCTCGCGGTTGACCAGCCCGGTATCCTCGGGACCGAAGATTATCGCGACGCGGTTGGCGCTGGCCTCGGCCACCAGTTGCGCCGCCGCCTCACGCAGGCTGACCACGCCCGAGCGATACAGGCCGGGCCGGCAGGTGGTGCCGACGGCGAGCGTGCAGTCGGCGAGCGCAGGGCCCAGGCCGTCGTAGCGCTGAGCGTTGCGCAGCACGTCGCCCGCGTGCACCGCCATCGAGGCCGCGGCGCGTCCGCCCGCGGCGGTCCTCGGCGCGACCAGCCGCAAGTCGCGGAGGCCCATGTTCTTGAGCGCGCGCGCCGCCGAGCCGACGTTGCCGGCTTGCAGCGGCCGCACCAGCACGAAGG
>JAICMB010000346.1 GCA_025929455.1 Bryobacteraceae bacterium
ATAATTGTCGTCGAGCGGCAGCGGCGCTTCGAAATGCGACCCGCTGTAACCGCCGGTGTAGACGTAATCGGTGTCGTCGAACTTGTAATCGCCAACGCGAACCTGCACGCGTCCTACGCGCAGCGGCGAACGCGAGATCGAAACGAGACCGCCGAGGGTCGCTTGAATGTTTACGGCGTCCGCGTCCTCGATGTTGTATTCGAGATAGTACGGCGGATCGAGCGCTGCGATGCGCAGCGGGCGGGAGCGCTCCATCTCGTCCACCATGGCTTTCAGAATGATGTCGTTCTGCGGAACGGCCGCGGGGGCTGCGGTGAGACAGAGGGCGGTCGAGAGCGCGATCACGGAAGCGGAGATAAGAGTGGGGCGGTTCATGAGTGGCTCCCGTGATGGACAGGCAGCAAGACTGCCTGTCCTACTGGTGGTGACGGCGGAGGCAATAGGGGAGGGCGGTCTTGGCCATGGTCTTTCTTTTGCACTTCGATTTCGGAGACGAGCAGGGCGGGGGAGACCGCCGACACCGGCACACTGCCCGATTCCGCGCCGCAGTAGCCGTTGAAGATTTCCTGGTGATCCGAGGTGGCGACGATCTTTGCGAAGCTGGCCAGCGGTGTACCGACGATATCGGCGCCGCGAACGAGTTCGTCGGGCCGGCCGTCTGCGAACACTTTGTACACGACCAGCGGGATAACGGTGAATGCTTGCAGACCGCGGCGCTGCGTTGTGGTGTAGCCGCCGGTCACCTGATCGAAGTACAGGCCGTACGGCTTACCCTGCCGCTTCACCTCGGCAATGAGCATCTCACGTAGCTTTTGATCGCTTACGCGATTGCTCGATTCGACCAGCAGATTCGATTGCCGCGACACGATTTCAAACCCCGGCTGCCGGCGTCCGTGCCCGTTCGAATGCGCGAAGCCTTTGACGGGCGTGCGCGACATCAGGAACGTTTTGAGAATTCCGTTATCGACAATGGTGACCGGCCGCGCTTTCACGCCTTCGTCATCGTACGAGTAGTAGCCGTTCAAGTCGGCGCCGTTCAGCGCTTCGCGTGTGGGATCGAACACCACGCTAAGGAACGTGGGCAGCACCGGCGTGCCGATCTTTTTTGTAAACGTCTGTCCTTCCGCATCGTCGCGCTGCCGGTGGCCTTCAATGCGGTGACCGAAGATTTCGTGAAAGAACACGCCTGCCGCGCGTCCGGACAGGATGGCAGGCCCGACGTACGGCTCGACAACCGGCGCCAGCACCAGTTTCGACAGCGTAGAGCCGGTCCGCTGTACCGCCGCCTGCACGGCCTCGGCTTTCGGTAAATGCGAGGGGTCGGCGACCTGAAACGTTTCCAAGGCTTCCAGATCCATGCCGTCCTGCGCCTTGCCGCGCGCGATCATCGACATGTTCGAAAAGATGCGGCCGTGAACGACGCGCGTGCCTTCTGTAGTGACCAGGTAGCGTGTTTCGCGGCGCACGCTGAGATTGATAGCCGAGGACACGACGCCGCTGTTGGCCGCCAGCATGGCGGACCACTGCCGCAAGCGCGGAACCCAGGCGACGGAATCGAACTTCACGCGCGGCGGCATCTGGTCGAACGTGGACGGGTCTTCGCTTGAGAAATCGTCGGAATCGTCCGACGCGGCGACGTTGATCTGCTGGTCCGATTTGATGCGAATCAAGCGCTGCGCGGCGGCGCGGTAGGTGCGGTCCGTTTGCATCCAGATGTCGCGCCGCAGAGCGTTCGGCACATCGTCGATGGGCAGCAGGCTGCCGGGCGTGAACCGCGGACGCTGGCCGCTGACAATTTGATAATTGTCGAGTTTCGGCGTGCCCACGCGGACTGTGATGTCGAGCACTCGGGATTTGCCGTCGCTGTGCCCGATAATCGCGCCGTTGGCGGCGGCGATGCTCTCGTTCTCGGTCTCGGTGACCTCGTACGCCATGAAATAGGGCGGCGGATCGCCCTTTTGTTTCAGGGCGGTGAAGTTGCGGTTCAACTCGCCGCTGAGGATCTGGACAAGGCTGTCCGCGCGCGCGGTGAGCGCGCAAATTAATACCAATACAGCAAGGCGCACGATCCTCCAGCATAGCGCACGGGCCGCGGCGGGCCTTGGTTCGTAGCTTGGACGTCGCGGGGGGGGGGACTACTCACAGTACTGAAGTGGCCCCAGGCGTGCCGATTCAATTGCCTAACGTAATCATTCATTCGCTCCGGCGAACTGAAATTAAAGGCTTAGCGATCAGGTCCAGACGGCATCAGGCACCTCCCCATGAACAAATTACCCGCCACCTCACTCCCCACGGAAAATATTACCCTCCTGGCGGTCACTCCGAGTAAAGACGACCGCCCGTCCCTCCAAGCCATCCTGGACCGTGATCGCTGGACTGTAAAACAGGCCCATTCCATCCAAGAGGCAACCGCGCTTCTGAATGAAAATCCGGGCTTGGTACTTTGCGAAAAGGACCTTCCGGACGGAACCTGGAAAGACGTCTTCCGCGCCGCTCGAGGGTTGGACAATCCTCCGGCCGTGGTCGTCGTCTCGCGCAGTGCCGACGAACAGCTATGGGCCGAAGTTCTGAACGTCGGCGCTTACGATCTGCTGCTCCGGCCGTTTGAAGATGCCGAAGTGTCCCGGGTCATGGGTATGGCTTGGCGGCATTCGCGGCAGGACGCTCGCGTTGCCGGCCGCGGCTGAAAAAACGAAGCCAATTTCCCCTTCCCGCCGCTTCGAAAAAACGAAGCCAAATTCCTCGCAATTATCTGAAAAGATTCGTTTAATCATCGCGCAAATTCCGCGCGGACGGGTCGCAACGTACGGCGATGTTGCCTCCGCCGCCGGTTTCCCGCGCGCTGCACGGCAGGTTGCCCGGGCGCTGCGCAACGCCGATCAAGCCGGTTTGCCATGGCATCGCGTACTAGGCGCGGGCGGCGCGATCCGGCTACCGGGCGAGGCCGGACTCGAGCAGCGCATCCGCCTTAAAGCCGAGGGAGTTCGTTTTGCCGGCGGCCGGGTGGATATGAAACGGCACCACTGGGCAGAGTTGTAAAATCCATTGAGGGTTCTCCATGCCATTTCCGTTCAGCTCGCGTTTGTGCATCGTTCTGCTCGTTTGTATCGGCGCAGCCTCCGCCGCACCGTCCTCACCGGCCGTCAGCTGCCGGAATCTCGCACAGACCAATCTGGCGCATACCTCGATCCAGGTCGCGGAGTTCGTTTTCGCCGGCGCGTTCAAACTTCCGGACGGGAAACCTCTGCCGGACCTGCCCGCATTCTGCCGGGTTGCTGGCGTTATCAAACCGTCCACTGACTCCAACATTCAGTTTGAAGTATGGATGCCGGGTTCCGGATGGAACGGGAAGTATTTCGGCGTTGGAAACGGGGGCTTCGCCGGTCAGATCAGCTTTGGCGGCATGGCGGCGGCGCTCGCGCGAGGATATGCCACAGCGTCTACCGACACCGGTCACGAGGCCGGCGGAACGGACGCAGGCTGGGCGCTCGGGCACCCCGAAAAAATTATCGACTTTGGTCACCGGGCAATTCACGAAACGGCGGAAAACGCCAAAACGCTGATTCGCGCGTTTTACGGTGAGCCGTCGCGCCGGTCGTATTTCGAGTCTTGTTCGAACGGAGGACGTCAGGCTCTCATGGAAGCGCAACGGTATCCTGGCGATTACGACGGTATCATCGCGGGCGCGCCGGCGAATAACTGGAGCAGCCTGTTGACGAACGCCGTTGCGGACGTCCAGGCAACATTATCCGATCCGGCCAGCTACATTCCCGCAGCGAAGCTACCAGCAATTCAAGCCGCCGCGATCGCCTCTTGCGACACGCTGGACGGAGTCAAAGACGGCATGCTGGCGGATCCGGCCCGGTGTCATTTCGATCCGTTGCAGTTGCTATGTAGCGGCGCCGAGTCGAACGCCTGCCTCACGCAACCTCAGTTGACCGCCTTAAAGACGATCTATGCGGGACTGCGGAAGAAGGACGGTGAAGCTCTCTTTCCCGGGTATTCGCCGGGCGGCGAAGCGGAGCCGGGCCGCTGGGCGGCGTGGATTACCGGAACGGCTCCCGAGAAGAGCCTCATGTTTGCGTTCGGCACTCAGTATTTCAAGAACATGGTTTACGACAATCCGGCGTGGGACTTTCGGAACTTTGACGTAATTAGCGGGCTCAAGGCCGCCCGCAAGAAAACGGCGCGCGCGCTGGATGCCACGGACCCCAATCTGAGTAAGTTCAAGGCGCGAGGCGGCAGGCTGGTTCTGTATCACGGCTGGAGCGACGCTGCCATTCCGGCCATGAGCACGATCGACTATTACGGGGCGGTTGTTTCGAAGATGGGACAAGCCGACGCTGATGACTTCGTGCGGCTGTTCATGGTTCCGGGCATGCAGCATTGCGGCGGCGGGTCTGGTCCGAACAGTTTTGGACCGTTAAGCCCGAAAGCCGATCCTGTTCACGACATCGGCGCGGCGCTCGAACACTGGGTGGAGGACGGCGTGGCGCCGGCGAAGATTGTGGCGACGAAGTATAAGAGCGGGTCGAATG
>JAICMB010000075.1 GCA_025929455.1 Bryobacteraceae bacterium
CTTGGCTATCACATATGTCTATACGGAGGAACGCGCCGCCGGTTCCAGCAAACGCACGGCGGCAAGCGTCAGCAGCCTTCGGCGCTGCGGATTTCGATCATGCCGTTCGTAACGCGCGTTTGGAAGCAGGGCAGCGGGTGCGTCGCTGGGCCGTCCAACACTTCGCCGGTCTTCACGTTGAAGCGCGAGGCGTGCCAGGGACAGGTGACCTCGCCGCCGCTCAGCTTGCCTTCCGACAGCGGGCCGGCCGCGTGCGTGCAACGTTCGGCCACGGCGGCAATCTGCCCGTTTTGCCGCGTGAGCAGGACGCCCCAGCCCTTTGCCTCGACACGTTTCATCTGACCTTCCGCGAGTTCGCTCTCGCGTACGGTCGCCGTCCAATCCTTCGGGAGCGGCGGACCGCCCGCGTCCCGATTGACGCCGATCTGCTCGGCATACACCATATTGCCGCCGAGCCAGGCGGAGACCGTCGCACCCGCAAAGGCCAGTGCGGCGATCGTGCGAGCGCGGCCGCGTTTGCCCTGTAACCGCCAGGCGAGGGACAGCCCATAGAGACCCGCGCCCGTCAGATTCAGGAGACCGTGCGTCAGGCCGATTTTGCGCGCACGGCCATCGGTGTCGGACCAGTCGGTGAGTCCAGTCACTGCGGCGCCGAGAGCGCCCGCCAGGCCGTACCCGATCGCAATGTCGGCGGCATGACCGAATTTCTTGCTGCCGGTGGCAAGCTCGAGCACATCGGAGACCAGCGCCATCGACCAGCAGCCGAGCGGTATATCGGTGAGCACCGGATGCAACGGATGGCCCAGCCAAACGCCATGCATGGCATTCTTTGCCGCCTGGCCCGGCGCGCCAGCGCTCGAGTACGCGGCGTGAACGCCCTTTTGCAGTGCGTCGGCAACCGGCTCCAGCCACTGCTGTTCGTTAATAACGTCGAGTGCGCGTTCAGTCGACACGTGTGAGTACCTCCACAGCGTGGATGCGCCGGGCAGTTATTTAGTGACGGGAGAACACGGCACGTTCACGATCTCTAGCTCGAGGGTATCCTCGGGCACGCACAAGCGACCTTGTTCGATACCCTCGCGGATGTCTTCGATCGCGGCAGCCCTCGTTTCGCATGCGAGATGCAACCGGGCAAACTGGGCACTCGGTGATCCAAATCCGTCCGACGCCGCGATATCGGCACTTGCCGCATGATCGGCAACGCGCGTGCACGTACCGGGCGCCCGGCAAGACCGGCCATCCCACCGGAACCCGCTACTCTTCTTCCTCCGCTACGCCCGCCTTAGCCGCCTTCGCCGCCGCAATAATCTT
This sequence comes from Bryobacteraceae bacterium, assembly GCA_025929455.1. The sequence continues at coordinate 1,312 of JAICMB010000075.1, forward strand.
CTCGGCTTGCGGACCCGGGACGAAGTCGTAGTGCGAAAACTCCATCGTGTACGACGCGCGGCCCTGGGTCATGGAGATCAGGTCATTTTGATAGCTCAACATCTCCGACATCGGAACTTGCGCGCGAATGATTTGCGTATTGCCGCGCGTGTCCATGCCTTGAATGCGTCCGCGCCGGCCATTGATGTCGCCCATCAGGTCGCCCGCGAACTCCACCGGGGCCTGCACTTCGACGTTCATGATCGGCTCGAGTAGCGCCGGCTTCGCTTTCTCCATCGCGGCTTTGAACGCCTTGCGCGCGGCGAGCTTGAACGCCATTTCCGAAGAATCGACGTCGTGATAGGAGCCGTCGTAAACCGTGACCTTGAAATCCACGACCGGAAAGCCGGCCAGATAACCGTTCGACGCGGCTTCCACGATGCCCTTCTCCACCGCGGGAATGTACTGCCGCGGAATCGAGCCGCCGAACACCTCGTTGTGAAATTCGAATTTGGCGCCGCGCTCCAGCGGGTCCATGCGGATCCAGCAGTCGCCGAACTGGCCATGGCCGCCGGTCTGCTTCTTGTGGCGGCCTTGCACGTCGGCGTGTCCGCGGATGGTTTCGCGATACGGAATCTTCGGTGCGTGCAACTCCACGTCGACGCCGTAGCGTTTCTTCAGCTTGCTGACGATCACTTCTACATGCTGCTGGCCGGTGCCCGCGAGCAAGAACTCGTTTGTCTGCGGATCGCGATAAAAGCGCAGCGACGGATCCTCTTCGAGAATGCGCTGGATGGCATTGCCCATGCGATCCTCATCCTGACGCGTTTTCGCTGAGATGGCGTACGCGATCGACGGCTCTTGTAGCGTGACCGGAGGATAGGCGACCGGCGAACTTTTGTCCGTCATGGTGTCGCCGGTCAACGTATCGCGCAGCTTGGCAACCGCGCCGATATCGCCGGCGTGTAACTCCGTCACGGGCTGCAGCGTTTTGCCGAGCAACGCTCCGATGTGCGCGAGCCGCTCGGCGCCGCCGGTACGAACATTCGTCAGGTTCGCATCGTTTTTGACAACGCCCGACATCACCTTGAAATAGCTCACACGCCCGGCAAACGGGTCGGCAACGGTCTTGAACACGAACACAGCCGCGGGCTCGTTCTCGGCGATCTTGCGCGTCGTGTCCTCGCCGTTTAGCGTCGCGCGCAGCGGTTCGCGATCCACGGGAGCCGGGAAATAATCGTCGATGAATCCGAGCACCAGGTCTGCGCCGATATTGTGCAGCGCCGACGCGCACAGCACCGGGAACAGCCGCCGTTGGCGAACTGCTTCGCGCAGCCCGTCGGCAATGTGCTCCACGGGCAGCGTGCCCTGCGCGAAAAACTCCTCCATTAATTCGTCCTTGCCCTCGGCGACCATTTCCACCAGCGCTTCGTGCGCGCTGCGCGCGGCGTCGGCAAGTTCGGCAGGGATGTCGGATTCCATGCCTTTGCCGTTCCCGTCGGTCGTGTAGGTCAACACCTTCATGCGCACGAGATCGACTACGCCCTTAAAGTCTTTCTCCGCACCTACCGGCAGGTGGATCGGAATGGCATTGCGCCCGAAACGTTCTTGAATGCTTCCGAGCGTGCGTTCGAAGCTGGAGCGCTCGCGATCGAGCTTATTAATGAGGAACGCACGCGGCAGATTTTCATCTTGGGCGAAGCTCCATACCTTCTCGGTCTGTACCTCGACGCCGGCCACGCCATCGACAACGACCAGCGCGCTATCCGCGGCAACGAGCGAACCCTTGGTGTCGTTGATGAACAGATTGAACCCGGGCGTGTCGAGTAGATTGATCTTTTTCTTATCCCATTCAATCGCGGCCACCGCGGTCGAGATCGTTACTTTGCGGCTGATCTCCTCGTCGTCGTAGTCGGTGACGGTGTTGCCCTCATCGACGCGCGTGAGCCGGTTCGTCGCGCCGGTGGTATAGAGCAGACCCGCCGCCAGCGTGGTCTTTCCGGAATGTCCATGTCCAATGAGTGCAGTATTTCGGATGTCTGCGCCAGAGTAAACCTTCAAGTTTTGCCACCTCAATTTATCGCCGCCCGGCGCGCGCGCGATGCAACTCTGGTTACGGGTGTGCGGCGACCCGGGCGAAACGTGGTTTTCCGAACAGGATGTTATCACAAGGCGCGGCGCGGCTACTCTGCTCGTCCGGCGGTAGAATAGCGGCATTTCGGACATGAGCTTATCGCGCGCCACAGGAACACTTAAAACGGTGCAGGGACAGCTCGCGTCCGCGCAGCGGTTCGCCGGATGGACTACGCCATTTCTCGCCGTGGACCGCAGGGGCAATCGAAGCGGGCATGCGGCCGCAACTCTACCGTGACGGCAACGGTGAACCGAAAGCGCCCAACTGCCGCAACGGAAGCGAATCTCATCGGCGCTTAAATCGAGAATTCCGGCTTAACCGGCGGTTCTTTTCCCATACGCGCACTTCGATACCGTTAATGTCGAGAGCACCAGGCGCGCAGGCGCGGACTTCGAGGCAGCGGAATTCATGCCGGAGTGCGCCGAATCTACCGGGCCCGAGAGTCGGCGTGACTCGTCTTGTTCGAGAGATGCGCGACTCAGAATACTAGGCTATTATTGGACTGACTCATCCCGAGTCATATAAAGGAGCTAAGTGGACGATATCAACCGTATTGTTGGAGACCTCGAGCGCCAAAGGACTGCAATTGACCGGGCCATCGAAGCATTGCGGGGAGTGTCGAGCGGTGGCGGTGGCGGGAGAGGCGCGGGCGCGCGGGCGCAGGCTTCTCAGGGCGGCGCACCAAGAAAGCGGCGGCTGAGCGCGGAAGGACGGCGCCGGATCGCGGAAGCGGCGAGGAAACGGTGGGCGGCCATTCGCGCCGGCCAGTCAGGTGGCAAAGGCCCGGGTAAGAAGGCGGGCAAGAAAGCAGCGAAGAAAACCCAAGCCAAGGCGGAGCAGAGTTAACGGGCAAACTGAGTAATTCCCGTGCAGGTATTTAAGTCACCAGACCCACAGAGCAGGGGTGCTGGCGCCTAGGAGCGTGTTGAACAACGGCTCGGTAACTCGCTGTTAATTCTGAGCCGCGCGCGTCAGCAAGCGGTCTTACGCGCTTTTTCGACAAGCTCCGGGATGCGTCATGCGCCCCTGTCGAGTCACTTCCGGCACGGTTCAGCGCGGATCACGCGTGCTGCGGTTCCGCCGATATTAGCGCTTCGTAAGCCGAAACCGCGCACGGCGCGATGTACCGCCAGATTTTTTCGGCGGTGCTGCGCTCCTGCTGTTGGATGGCGCGAGCGAGCTCGGCAGTTTGACGATCGCCGGCGGCGTCCGCGACCGTCGCCAGTGCTTCGTACATCGCCACCTCGCTGTTCTCGACGGCGTACGCCATCATGAGATCTTGCGTGGTCCGCTCCTGGCGCTCGTGACCTACTTGTGCGGTCTTGGGCGATAGTCCGAAAGCGTGCGCGAGAAAGCTCTTTAGCGTGGACGGCGATCCGCCGAGCTGGCTCAGACGCTCGGTGAGCCGCTCATACTGCCTCTTTGTTTCGTTCGCATGCTGCTCAAACAGAGCGCGCACCGTCGGCTCATCTACTTCTTGGGCGAATCCGCGCAGTTGTGTTTCGAAGCTCCTCTCGGCCGCGATGGCGTCTTCGAGATAGCGCTTCACGATGTCTGTTGCGTTGGTCATGACGTACTCCAGATAACCATTCGACTCCGCGGGTAAGCGGCGGAAGCAACCGCTAACCGTTAGGCAATGTAGCGGCCGGCATCCGCGTGACAGCCTGCGCGTCTTAGAGACGAGCGAGGAAACAACTGTGGAAAGCAAGGACGTGATTGTTCGTTACCTGCAGGATGCCGAGGCGGCGGAGAGAAACTTCGAGGATGCGCTCGCCGCATTTAGCAAGATTGGCGACCAGGCTCCTGTGAAGGACGCGCTGGCCAACATGTCGAAAAAAGCCAAGACGCAGCATGAGCGATTGGAGATCCGGTTGAAACAACTTGGCGAAACGCCGTCCAAGGCCAAAAGCGCGCTGGCTCACACGCTTGCGTTCGCGCCGACAGTGGCGCAGCTCGGGCACGAACCCGGCGAGAAAAACACGCAGCACCTCATGATCACGGTGGCGGCGGCCGCGGCGGAAATGGCGATGTACGAGTCTCTCGCGGCGGTGGCGCAGGCGGCGGGAGATAACCAGACCCTGCAACTCGCGCGCGAACTGCAGCGCGAAGAACACGACGACTACGACGTAGCGTGGGGCTTGCTCAATCAGAGTGCTCTCGCATCGTTCCGCGAGCAAACCGCGTAACTACCGCGTCGCGGCAAGATGCTTCCAGCGCAGCAGCGCGGAGGCAAATGCCGATTCCACACGCCCTTCCTGCAAGGGCTTGGTGAGAATATCGTATCCGCCGTGGCGGATGACCTCGTTCCACAGATAGTCGTCGTATACGCGCGAGATCAGGATGATACTGGCCGCCGCGCAGGCGCTATGGACCGCGTCCAGGTGTGCACGCCAGTTCTCACCGAGCACGTCACGATCGCAGAGCACGACGGCAAACGCATGCTCGCGCAGCACGCGGATCGCTTCCTCGTTGCCGGAGGCGAAGCGCAGGTCCCAGTTGCGAACACTTGCCACGTGTTCGAGAGTGCGCCGTTCCGTTTCGGAAGCGGTGACGGCAAGGACGGCCATCCCGCGGGATTGTTGCCTTGCGGCGCCGGCCCGGTTCAGCACGTTCCGAACCCACTCAAATCCCATGTCGTACCCGCGCTACTGCAGTTCCCCCACTTGATACGCGAGCAGGGAGCGCTGAGTCTGGTAATCGTACTTGGCGCCCGCGCTGGCGATCTCCGCGGAGGTGAGATTCAACTGCGCCTGGCTCAACTCCACGATCGAGCTGAGCCCCAGATCGTAACGGCGCTGCGCTAATTCGAGCGCCAGCTTCGCCTGGGTTAAAAGCTGCGCGGTCAACCCCACGCGTTGATACGCCGTTTCGGCATTCAGGTATGCGACGCGGACATCCTGCACCACTTGATTACGAACGTCGCTCACGTTCTGCTGGGCGGCGCGTGCCTGCAACTCCGCTTCGTTGCGCCGGGCCTTGAAGAGACCGCCGTTGAAGAAAGGAATCGAGACATTCACGCCGACGGCGCCGTAGCGCCCGGGAATCGCGGCTTCGCCGGCGGGCGCGAACCCCGCCGTTCCGATCACGCCGACGCTCGGAAACATCAGCGCTTTCTGCGCCTGATAATTACGCTCCGCCGAAGTCTGCTCGAAACGCAGGCTGGCGAGATCGGGCCGCTTTTGGATGGCCTCCGCGATGAAAGCATCGGCCTTGTCCGGCAGCGGACCGGGCATCGGTTCTTCGTCGAGCGCGAAGTAGCGCTGCCCGGGAATGCCCATGGCAGTAGCGAGTTCGGCGGTCGCGGCGTTCAGATCGTTCTGCGCGGAAGCCAACAGCAGCCGCGCTTCCCCGAGATTGACATCGGCGAAGCTCACGTCCAGCGACGATTTCAGATTGCTCTTTGCGAGCGCGCGCACCTGATCGGCCACAAGCTGGCGCGCAGCAACGGTTTCATTCGCGACCTTCAGCACCGACTGCGCGCGCAAAACTGCGAAGTACGAGCGATCGGTAGCCAGCAACACTTGGGCACGCGAGAGCTTGGTGCGCTCGTCCTGCGCGCTCGCATGAAACTTCGCGGCGGCGACGAGATTGCCCGTGCGCCCGAAGTCGGTGATTAGCTGGCTCACCGACAAGCCCGATCCCAGCCGGTTGTATACGATCGGGTTGTTTAGCCCGCCGGCGGCGAGGCGGCTGCCATTATCGGCGCCTACGCCGGTGATCGAGCCTGTTACGACCGGTTGATAGGCGGCGCTGTACTGCGGTGCAACTTGCGCGGCGGCCGCAGCGTTGAGCTGCGCGGCCATGACATGCGGATTGTTCCGCAGAGCCATGTGTTCGGCCTTCTGGAGCGTGAGATGCAGCGTGCCCTGCGCGTACACACCGGCACCGGACAGGGCCGCGGCCGTAACGTAGAGAAACGCACGCCGCATGGTTATGCTCCCACGCTCGCCGCGTCCGGCTCTTGCCGCTGCGAGCGCCCGTAAACCAGCACATACGCCGCGGGCACCAGGAAAACAGTGAAGACAACCGAAAACGTGAGGCCGCCGATGATGGCGCGCGCGAGCGGAGCATACGCCTCGCTGCCTTCGCCGAGCTTCATTGCCATCGGCAGCAGACCGATGATGGTGGCAAGCGATGTCATCAGTACCGGGCGCAAGCGCACGCGGCAGGCGACGGCAACTGCTTTGGGAACATCGTAGCCCTGTTCTTCAAGCCGGTGCGTGAACTCGACCATCAGGATGCTGTTCGACACGGCGATGCCGACCAGCATGACCACTCCCATTAGCGACATCACATTGAGTGTCGTGTTCGTTAAGTACAGAGTCAACAGCACGCCCGAGAGCCCCGGCGGAACTGCAAGCAGAATGATGAATGGATCGATAAACGATTTAAACTGCGCGACCAAAATGAGGTACAGCAGCACGACCGCCAGGCACAGGCCTAACGAAAAGCTGGAGAACGACGCGCGCATGCCCTGCACCATTCCGCGCAGCGTAACGCTAAGCCCGTTGGGAATGGACGTAGATCCGATGATGCTGTCGATGCGGTTCGCGATACGGCCCAAGTCCTCGTTCAACGGCCGCACGTAAATGTCGATGACGCGGCGAATCTGGTAATGATCGACCTCGGTAGGCGACTTAACGCGCGTGATTGCGCTGATCGCGTCCAGTCGCGTAGGCTCGGGTGTTTCGGCGGAACGCAGCGGAATCGCTCTGAGATCGGAAATCGTGCGGACCTGCTGCTCCGGATATTGGACGGTCAGCATGTAGTCGTATCCGCTCTTCGGGTCGATCCAGTAGCTCGGCGCGATCATTTGGTTCGAAGTCAGCGCCGTAATCACGTTGTCCACCACCTCGCGCTGGCTCAAGCCCAGTTCGCTAGCGCGCGTGCGGTCGATGTCAAGGTGCAGCGCGGGGTAGTCGATATCTTGCGGTATGAATGCATCGCCCACGCCGCGAAGTTTCCCAATGCGCGACGCCAGCTTCACAGCCGTGGCATACGAATCGTGCAGATTCGATCCCGCGATTTGCACATCGATGGGAGCCGGCAATCCGAGATTCAGCACGGCATCCACGATTCCGCCGGATTGAAAATACGCCGACAGTTCCGGGACTTGCTCCGACAGGCGCCTCTTGACGCGCGAGATGTATTCGTAGCTTCCGACCTTGTGGTCGTCTTTCAGGCTCACCTGCACGAACGCGGTGTGCGCCGCGGAATTGGGCGTGTAGATTGATGAGAAGCCTGGCATGGCGCCGATGTTCGACACGATCATGCCGAGGTCGTTCGGCGACACCGTGTGGCGGATCACGTCTTCGACTTTGGCCACTTCCGCCTGGGTCACTTCGAGGCGCGTACCGGTCGGCGCTTTCAGGTTGATTACGAATTGTCCGGCATCCGTGCGCGGGAAGAATGACATCCCGAGCAGCGGGAACAACGCCAGCGTCACCACGAACACCGCCGCGAATCCGGCTAGCGTCGCGACCGGCCTGCGCAGGGTCACGGCAACCAGGCGGTCGTAGAACTTCAGCAATGCTTCAAAGCGGTTGTTAAACCACACGTTGAAGCGATCGCCAAACGACCACCAGGGGCGGGGCTTATCGATGGTGACGGGATGCTCAGCCGCGGGCGTGCCGTGATGCGTTGGCGCTTTGATAAAGCGCGCGCAGAACAGCGGCACTACCGTCATTGCGACCGCAAACGAGGCGAACAGCGAGAGCGCGACGGCCAGCGCCAGCGCCGAGAAAAGGTACTTACTCACGCCATACAAGAACGTCACCGGGAAAAACACGATTACAGTCGTGAGCGTCGCCGCGAGCACCGGAAGCGCAACTTCGCGCCCGCCCTTCTCCGCCGCTTCTTCCGGTGGCTCGCCCATCTCGAGATGGCGGTAAATGTTTTCCAACACGACCACCGAGTTGTCGATCAGGCGCGAGAACGCCAGCGCCAGGCCCGCAAGCACCATGCTGTTGATCGAACTGCCGCCCGAAGATAAGGCCATGAACGCGGCCAGCGCCGAAAGCGGGATGGAGAAGAACACGGCCACCGTCGCCCGCATGCTTCCCAGAAAAACGAGAATCATCACGGACGTGAGGAACAGCCCTATGGCGCCCTCGTGTATCAGCGTGTCAATGGCGGTCTTGACAAACTTCGACTGGTCGAACACGACGCGGCTGACCAATTGCTTCGGCACATCGAATAGGTGTTTCAGTCGGTCGCGAACTCCGTTCACCACCGCGATGGTGTTGGTATCGCCGCCTTGCTTCAGCACCGGAATGTACACCGATTGCTGTCCATCGACTCGCACGATGTTGCGCTGAATCTGCTGCGCATCTTTCGCGATGCCGATATCGTAAATGCGAACCGGAGCCTCGCCCACGGTCTTAAGCGGCAGGCGGTTGATATCCGCCATCGTGCTGAGCTGGCTGTTGGTGTAGATGTTGTAATCGAGCGGGCCGATCTGCACGTCGCCGGCAGGAAGGATCAGGTTCGCGTTGTTGATCGCACGCACCACGTCCATCAAACTGAGCTGGTGCGCTTCCAGTTTGTACGGGTCCGCGTACACCATGATCTGGCGGTAGCGGCCTCCGAACGGCGGCGGCACGGACGCTCCCGGCACACTTGCGACCTGGTTGCGCACCTGAAACTGCGCGATGTCCCGCAGTTGCGTTTCAGTCAGTCCCTGGCCTTTGAACGTGACGAGGCACACCGGCAGGCTGGATGCATCGAATTTCAATACCACGGGCGGCAGCGTGCCCGGTGGGAGGCGGCGCAACTGCGCCATCGCAAGATTCGAAATCGTCGCGACGGCGGA
>JAICMB010000230.1 GCA_025929455.1 Bryobacteraceae bacterium
GCAACACGCTGCTGGCGGATATAAACCTGCCGCCGGCCGTATACAAAGATGGGCACCGCATCAACGCCTACGTCAGCGGCGTTCTGCGCGAGGTGCGGGCGATTCCCGGCATCGAGGCTGCGGCGGCCGCACTCAACGTGCCGTTTACGGGCAACACAACGTTCGCGAGCGAACTCGTTTTTCCGGCGGACCACCATCGTGTGCGCGCGCGTTTTCATTGGAATGCCGTCACGCCCGATTACTTCAAGGCAATGAATATTTCCCTGCTTGCCGGCAGTCCGTTCACGAATGCCGATCGCGGCGGCCAGATGGTCGTGATTGTCAATCCCAGCTTCGTCGAGCGTTATCTCGGGAAGCTGAACCCGGTCGGCGCCGTCTTCATGTGGGGTCCGAAAGGTCAAACACCGTACCGCATTGCGGGAGTTGCGGCAGCCACCAAGAATCTCACAATTGGCGAGGAGCCCTCGCCGCAACTTTACCAACCGCTGGCGCAGATCGATAACGCTCGTACGCGCATACAATTCGTGGTGCGCTCGAGCATTTCGCCTGCGCTGCAAACCGAAGCCGTGCGGCGCGTCCTGCGGCGCGTCGAACCCGACGCCGGCACGCGAGTCGAGACGCTGTACTCGAGCATCGGCCTGGCGTTCCTGCCAAGTCAGATCGGAGCCGTCCTGATGGGTTCCATCGGAACACTGGGCCTGGTGCTCGCGATGATTGGATTGTATGGTGTGATGGCTTACGCCGTAGTGCGGCGCACACGCGAGATCGGCGTTCGCATGGCCCTCGGCGCAACTAGTCGCGACATCTCGCGGATCGTCCTCATTGACGCGGCCCGGCTGATCGCCACGGGATCCGTTATCGGCGCCGGTATCGCGCTATTCGTTACTAAACCGCTTGCTCTCTTCCTTGTACCAGGGCTCCGCACTACGGATCCAATGACGTTTGCCGCAGTGATTGCTGTGTTAGGGGCGACGGGGCTGCTGGCTGCTTACGCACCGCTGCGGCGCGCTCTTGCGATCGAGCCTGCCGTCTCGCTCCGGTACGAATAGGTCTACCGTGCGCTCGAGCCGGTATCGAGTGGCATGATGCCGTCCCGGAACAGCCCCAATTGCAGCACGGCCGACGATTCCTGTTCCTCAAATCGCACGATTGCTTGTTCGGAGTTTGCGAAAGCGGCAGACCGCCATCGCGCGAGCGCGGCGGCGAGCGCGAGCGCGGCGATCACTTTCACATACGCGCGCGGGTTCTCGAGCGCCTGCGCTTCGTACGCGACGCCGCGGCCCATGATGAGCAGGAGCATGCCCGCGGTCAACGGAATCATTTGCCATTGCGATTTGCCCGGCAGATACGAGCACGTGAACGGGATCTTTTGGAAACCATACAGCGCGGCATAGGCCAGGGCGATGCCGAGGAGCCCGAGCACGAGCAGATGTTCAAGCGCGATGCGCCAGGGTCAGAGCGAGAGCAGCAAAACGGGGGATGCCAGCCACACCGGCGCTACCGCGATTACGAATAACGGACGCCGGCTCGCGGCGAGGTAAGTGCGCGGTGCCTGCACCTGTGCGATCCGAAAAATCCAGTTGGCCTGCAGGCGCAACCGGCATGGAGAAAACGACGCGCGTGCCCGCCACCCACACGCACATGACCACCACCGTTGCGAACAGCAGCGGCGCGCGATCGTACTCGCAAGCACTGCTGCGCCGGCTCTTTCATGAACAGGATTACGAAGGCAAATCCCATTACCAGATAGAAGGCGAACCTCTGGCGGTGTCGGCGGCTCCGCAGCAAAGTGCGGATGCTGAACTGCGCGATGGCAGTTTGCAACGCGGAGCCGAAGCGCGGCAGGCGCCGGCCCGCGCACGGGAAACGATGTCGGGCGCTTCGACGGCCATCCGCAGCGCGCGGAAATATGAGAGCACTGCGATAGCGGCATCCGCGTACCGTCGAGCGCCAGCGCCATCATGGACAGACCGATGCCGAGCATCAGCAAAATTGCGGCGAAATTGGCCGAGCAGCTTGGAGGCGTCGCCCTGCTGCGAAACGAGCTCGACGTCCACGATGCGAAAGAGGAAGTGGCGGTAGAGAACGCGGAACTGCAGCTTTTCCATAATGCGACCTCTACTCCTGAATGAGGTCGGCGATTTCGCGCGAGACGGCGGCGGTGTCCTGTTCCACCGCGAGCTGAGTAAAAATATCTTCGAGCCGCGGCAGTTCCATCAGCGTGCGCAGCGCTGCGATGGAGTCGTCGGCGACGATCTTGCCGCGATGCAATATGACGACGCGCGAACAGACGCGCTCCACGATTTCAAGCTCGTGCGAGCTGAACAGCACGACTTTCCCCGCGCGGCGAGCTCCTGTATAAGACTGCGTAGCACCAGCGTCGACGCGACATCCAGGCCGGAAAACGGCTCGTCGAGCAAGAGCAGATCGGGGTTGTGCAGCAGCGCGGCCGACAGCAGCACCTTCTGGCGCATGCCTTTCGAGTACGACGAGATCGCCACGCGACGGTCGCCGTGAAGCGAGAACAGCCTCAGCAGTCCGTCAATGCGCTCGGCCGTTCGCCTCTGCGGGAGATTGCGCAATTGACCGACCATGACCAGATACTCGAGCGCGCTGAGGTGCGGATACAGGTGCGGCTCCTCAGGCACGTAGCCCATGCGCTGCTTGTAGGCGATCGGGTCGTGGTCGATGTGCGCGCCATCGAACCGGATCTGGCCGGCGGTCATTTCGATCAGGCCGGTAATCATTTTCATGGTGGTCGACTTGCCTGAGCCATTCGGTCCCAGGTAGCCGGTCACCTCGCCCGCGCGTGCCCAAAAGCTTACGTTCTCGACGGCCGGAATGCCGGCGTAGCTTTTACAAACGTTGTTGAGCTCGAGCATGGGGCCGTATGGACATTTGGACACCGGTCGCAGGGGATCGGTTCCAGAGGTGGGGCGCCCAGGCGTTCGGGAAAACTGCAGTTCCATTACTTTTCAGGCGAATCGCTATTACGTCAGCGTCAGTGAGCACACAATTTTTGCCATTAGACTGACCTCAGTCAGGAGGAAAGAAGAACATGAACGGTCAATTTTCCGGCGGTCGCTATACCAGGCTCGTGACAACAACCGCGAAGTTTTGCTTAGCCGCGGCGCTACTGCCGATCGCCGCGCATGCAAGTTTAATCGGGCAGTCCGGCACAGTCGAGTACGATTATCCTGCAGTCGGCCAAGTATACTCAATGTCCGGGGGACCTTTCGCATTCACGGTGAGCGCTGTCGTTTTGACCGAAAGCGATCCCGGTTTCAAGTTCGTCCAAAACACAATCGGTCCATCCGGCATCGACATTGCGTTTCTCCAAACCAGCCAGTTCGGTCCGACGACATTCAACGGTGAGGTCTTCATGTTTCCCAACGTGATCATTAACGGTGTCACGGTAACGCAAAATATGGGTGCGGTCGTTACGTTCGATGCGACGCACATATACGCCAACTTTCAAGGCCTATCGTTCTGCAAGGACGATACGTTCGTGAATATCGCGGTCGACGCAGGTGACCCCGCGCCCGAGCCGGCGTCCAGCGCGTCCCTTGGCGCGGGGCTTGCCGCGTTGCTTGCCGCCGGTGCGGTGAAGCGCCGTATGAACACGAAGCGAGCGATGTGCGTATAAATACGATGACCGTTGCGGCACTCGATACCGCTCGCGCGCTAGCATTCCGGCATGGATGCCTTACGCCAACAACTGAGCGAACTGCTCGACATGAAGGGTGCGCACATCGGCTTGGACAGCGCCGTCGCAGATTTTCCGCCGGAGATGCGCGGCCGCAAGGCCAATGGTGCGCCGCATACGGCGTGGCAATTGCTCGAGCACATGCGTATCGCGCAGTGGGACATTCTGGAATTTAGCCGCGACGCAAAGCACGAGTCCCCGGAGTGGCCCGGCGCATATTGGCCCGCTATGGATGCTCCACCGGACCATGCGGCGTGGGATAAGAGCATGCGCCAGTTCAAGCACGATCTGCGCGAGATGAAGGACCTGATCGCGGACGTGGGACGCGATCTGTTCGCGCGTATTCCGCACGGCGAAGGCCAGACGTTGTTGCGCGAGGCGCTGGTGCTTGCGGACCACAACAGCTACCATCTTGGGCAACTCGTATTTTTGAAGAAGATGCTAAGGTCCTGAGTCAGAGATCCGTGCGGGCGTGCGCGCCCGGAAGGCGCGGGCTTAAACCCATGCCCCCCTTCGACGGTTGGCCACTCCAGACCCGCTCTTCCGGATCCCGCAAGCGATTCCGAAACGAGTGAGATAGCGAGCTTGTTAATGCATATGGTTCATATTCGTGTGGTTCATGCCGGGCATGGCGTGCATATCCGTGCTCGCGTGGTGGGACGGCGACCCGAGGCGCACCCGTAGATACATATTGACCGCGAACGGATGCGTGCCGTAATACGGATGGATCGCCGCTGGTACTCCGTACGCTGTCGCGTTAGCGCCGAGCGCCACGTCGGCGTAGCGAACGTTGGCAATCTCGCGCGTGTAGCCGGCTGTATACGCCTGGATGCGGAACACCGCGCCGGCGTGCTGATCCGCCAGCGCTCCAGCGGCGGGTTCGTCTTCGAACAACTCGTCTTTATCGACCAGTTCCGCGCGACCCGTGATCGAGTTGCGCCGCCCGATCGGAAATACCGTCTCCGCCAGATACGCATTGAGGTTGCGCCCCGTCGAGGTCACGTGATTGCGACCCCAGATCAGGCTCGACGACCAGGCACTCCCGGACGCGAGCGGACGAGTGTAGTGCAGCGACGCGGTGATGCGCGTGACGTCGCCGGGGTCCGTCGGTTCGGGATGCGTCAGGCGGCCCGCCGACACCTGCGCCATCCAGTCCTTCGACGCGAACACGGACACGCGCGCGGACCACGAATCGATCGGCCCGTAGTCGATATTCCAGCGATGCTCGTCCGGTTCCGCACCGTGGAATCCACTGGCCTCGACGCGAACGGCTCGATGCATCAGCGCGACCGTGACCACGTCGTCCGCAATGTGTGTCGCGTCCTCCCAATGATGTCCGAGCGTAGCCTGTGGCAGGTTCTGCGCCGACGCACGGTGTGGAAATGCCACCGGACCCAACGCCGGATCGCCCACCGGTGCGGCGTAAGCTTGCAGTATCGTGTGTTCGCTGAGCGGATACGCATACTGCGCGCCCAGCGACATGAAAAAATCATGCGGATGCTGCGCGTCCACGAGCGGCGCGCCGTAGGCCGTTTCGCCGGTTTGAAACAGTTCCGGGTAACGGCGGCGTGTGACGGTGGCCGGCTCCAGACTGTTCATGGACTGGAACATAAACGCGCCGCGGCCCAGCCGGTGCGTCGCGCCGACCATCACCCAGTTGGTCGAAAATAGCTTGTCGGCGCCGCGCGGCCCGCTCTGCTGCGTATCGACCAGAAAGCCCGTGCCCATCAGCATGATCTGCCAGCCGTCCGGCGCGAACATCAGCATCGGCATCGTGGCCGACCGCGGATTCATACTCGTGCCGGACGCCTGCTCCATCAAATACGACTCGACGCGCCGGTCCTGCGCTGTCAACGTGCAGGCGAGAAAAACAAAAATGCAAAACCGCACACAACTCTCCTTCGTAAACGCACAACAGGGCAGACGGTTGTACCGCCCGTTCAGATGAAGTAATGTGTGTGGATCAAATACGAAGAGGAGTTAGCGCGCGCATCGGCGGAGACGCTGCGACCGCAACGGAAGCCGGCACATATGCGAACACCGCCGGCGATGCGAACAAGGACGGCTCGACAGCGGCGACAAGGGCGTCCGCATGCGCTACATCGGCGGCTGGTGGCACCGCAAAAATGTGAGCGTGCCCGCACGCATCCGCTTTCGGCGCATGCTTAGGACAATGCGAATGCGCGGACGCGGCGC
>JAICMB010000588.1 GCA_025929455.1 Bryobacteraceae bacterium
GCCATTCGCGCCGGATTCTCATGATCCTGCAAATGGTTTCGACCGTACCAGCGCGTATCTTCTCGGGCTTCGTCGTGCCGTTGAGAATGAAGTAGATCGTAGCCTTGCTCAGCCTTTTCCTGCCGCCTTGACGCACGGCCGCGACAAGGTCTGGGGGCGTCATGTGGCGCTCGTGCAGGGCGTGTGAAAGCCGTTCGGCCATGGTGTCCATAGGTCTAGACAAACTAGCCCGAAACGCGGCTAGACCGCTTGACAGACCCAAGTCTAGAGTTCTAGACTTACTGTCATGGACCTCACCAAGCGCAACGTCAAAGATTTGCTTGGCATCGGCAACGATGCAGCCCTGAGCCGCTATTTCAACCTCACGCGCGGTGCGGCCTTCTTTTGGGAGGACGACGAACCCATTCCCGAATCCCATCAGCTTACCATTTTGAAAATGCGGCCCGACTTGGCCGCGAAGTTTTTCAACGCGTCACCCGAAAAAGCAGCCTGACCCGCGCCAGCGTCCATGCCAGCGCGGGTTTTTTATGGTCCACGGACGGCCTTCCAAACGCTTCCAAAACCGGAGCATCGCCGTTCAGGAACAGGGGAAAATGGAACAGCCAGCACTCTTTCATGAGTCTTTGCATGACGCTCTGCGCGATTGTGTTCGTGCGCTTGGTGAACCCAAGATCGTCGGCAAAGCGATGCGTCCTGAAAAGTCCGCGGATGAAGCGCGGACGTGGTTACTCAACTGCCTGAATCCAGACCGGGCCGAAAAGTTCGACCCTGAGCAAATCCTCTGGATTCTGCGTGAAGCCCGGAAAGTCAACTGCCACGCCGCGATGGCGTACATCGCGCGCGAGTGTGGTTATGCCGACCCGCAACCCATCGAACCCGAGGACGAACGCGCGCAGCTACAGCGCCAGTTCGTAGAGCAATCCAAGGCCATGCAGCAACTGTTCGCGCGGATGGAGCGCGCGGGAATAAGGAGTGTCGCATGAACGTCACTGTGCAGATTCCACACGGGCCGCTGTTGGCGTTCGCGCCCAACGAAAGCAGGGCCGCGCGCAGCTTGGGTGCACGTATCGCAACCCAGCTGCCGAACATCACGAAATTCGAGCAGGGCGCCTACCTGCGCGCCATCCGTGACCTTGAGTTCGCGGCGACGCCGGAGAGCCACTTCGACATGGACCGCTACACGCCGCCGGGCTACGTGCCTGGCTGGGTGGCGGACCCATGAGCGAGCACGAAATCACGATGGCGCAAGCCGAGATTGCGGCGATCACGGAAGCGTGGCGCGAAGCATGCGTGGAGCGCGATGCGCTGCGCCGCGAGAACGCCGAACTGAAGAAAGCGAACGCCCAATTTATGGCACGGCTGGCGAAATACCACACGAGCCTTGCCGAGCAGTTCAACGATCCGATGCAGGACGGGGGCGCGAGTGCCTAACCGAATTCTTCGCGACGGAATCCTGACAAGCGAGCCAGTTGACCGGCTCGGCTGGGCAGAGGAGGTGTTCTATCGGCGACTTTATTCCATCGTCGACGACCATGGACGGTTTTACGCAAACCCGAAGTTGATTCGGGCCGCGGCATATCCGTTGAAACTTGATCGTGTATCTGACCCGGACATTGGCAAGTGGCTGACCGTTTGCGTCGAAGCGGGCCTTGTAAGGGTGTACTCGGCATCGGACGAGAAACGATACATACAAATTCTCAAGTTTAATCAACGAATTCAAGCAAAAAGCAAATTTCCAGACCCGTGTTTAGAAGGAAATCACAGTGAGTCACCGTGTTTCACCGTGGAAAACCGCCTAGACGAAGGCGGAGACGAAGGCGGAGACGAAGGCGATAACCCGCGCAACCGCGCATCGGCTGACGCCGATCTTTTCCCTGATGTTCCCGAGCAGGTAGTCCGGGACTTCAAGGCAATCCGGCGCACGAAGAGGGCGGCCATCACGCCGACCGCAATGGCGGGCATCGTGCGAGAGGCCGAAAAGGCGGGCATGACCTTGGCGGCTGCGTTGGCTGTGTGTTGCGAACGCGGATGGGCCGGGTTCAAGGCCGAGTGGGTTACGCGGGATGCCGGCTCCGGACAACCGACTTCGGCAGGTACGCCACGCAAACGGCGGATGCTGTCATGAGCGCCATCGTGCCCGAACGCGTTCCGCCGCGCGTCGATGTACTGCGGATGCCGCCACATTCGTCCGAATCGGAGCAATCCGTGCTTGGCGGCCTGATGCTGGTGCCGGCGTCTTTCGACGTGATCGCTGAGCGGCTTACTGAAGATGATTTTTATCAGCGCAGCCATCGGTTGATTTTCCGTGCGATTCGCGAGCTTGCGGCACAAGGCCAGCCGTTCGATGCGGTGACGCTAGGCGAGTGGTTCGATCGCCACGGCGAAACCGCCAGCGTTGGCGGCGTTGCGTACCTGTGCGAACTGGCGAACAACACGCCGAGCGCGTCGAATATCGCCGCCTACGCCAACATCGTTCGCGACAAGTCCGTGCGACGCAGGCTGATCGAAGTCGGGACCGCCGTCACGGGTAAGGCATTCGGTGCCGAAGGTTCAACCCCGGAAGTGCTGGCGGAAGCCATCGCGGCGTTGATGGCGCTGCAAAAGGTCGAGGCGAATAGCGAGTTCACGCTTCGGCAAGCGATGTCGATGGCGTACAAGGCCGCGCAGGAAGCCCGCGCGCTGGGCGGGAAGATTCCCGGACTGACGACCGGACTGGCGAAGCTGGACGCGATTTTGGGCGGATGGCACGACACCGACCTGACCGTAATCGGTGCGCGTCCGGCCATGGGCAAGACCGCGCTATTGCTGAAATTCGCGCTGGCGTGTGGCGTTCCGTGCGGAATCATTTCTGCCGAGCAACCGGCGCAACAGGTTGGCGCTCGGGTCATGGCGGCCGAGGCGCATGTCGCAGCAAGCCGTCTGCGCAATGGCGACTTTGACGACGAGGATGTTGA
>JAICMB010000139.1 GCA_025929455.1 Bryobacteraceae bacterium
AATTGCTCTCCAAAATGCGGCAACAGAAGTTCCTGTCGCTCGCGCTGCTGCTGGTTACGCTCGGCATCGGCATCGTCATCGGCACGGTGGTGAATACCGGTGTTCACGCCGCTCGCACGCAGGCGATCGCGCCCGACGCCAGTCCGCTGCAGATCCCGCAAGCGTCGCAGCTCGGCAATGAGTTCACGAAACTCGCCAAAAGGCTTGAGCCGTCGGTCGTCTACATCACGGGCGAATTCACTCCCAAGGCCGGCGTGCGCGGTGATGATGACGAGGATCAGCCGGAGAGCGGGCCCGATCTGTTCCACCGTTTTCTAGAGAAAGATCCGCAGAACTTGCCTCCGCGCGCGTTCCGGCAGGAACAGTCCGGGACCGGTTTCATCGTAGATCGCAACGGCTATATCATCACGAATCAACACGTGGTTTCGAAAGTCGACCGCATCAAAGTGAAATTGCACGGCGGCGACGGCGACACCGAATATCGCGCGCGCGTAATCGGCACCGATCCGGAAACCGACATTGCCGTGATTAAAATCGATCCGCGCACGCCGCTGGTACCGGTGACGATCGGCAATTCCGATGGATTGCAGGTCGGCGACTGGACCGTCGCGATCGGTTCGCCGTTCGAGTTGGAAGCGTCCGTTACAGCGGGGATCGTGAGCGCGCTCGGCCGCGATATCGGCGCTTTGCAGTTGCAGCGCTTTATTCAGACCGACGCCGCGATTAACCCCGGCAATAGCGGCGGTCCGCTGCTCAATATCCGCGGCGAAGTCATCGGCGTGAACACCATGATCGCGACGCGCAGCGGCGGATATCAGGGCATCGGCTTCGCGCTTCCGATGAACCTGGTCGTGCGCGTCTACAACGACATCATTAAGAATGGGCGGCCGGTGCGCGGCTCCATCGGCGTCAGTTGGGATCCGAACAACAAGCCGGAGTTGATGCGTGCGCTCGGCGTAAACCATGGCGTGCTGGTTTCGGAAGTGAAGAAGGGCGGCCCCGCCGAGAAAGCCGGTATCAAAGTAGAAGATATCATCCTTGCGATGAACGGCAACGCCGTCAAGAACGGCGAGGACCTGGTGGGCCGCGTCTCGCAAACAGCCGTCGGCACGCCCGTACATCTGCTGGTTGATCGCAGCGGCAAGAAGATGGACCTCACAGTAGAGGTCGAGGACCGCTCCGACGTGTGGAAGGAACGTATTGCCGGCCTGCGCCAGGAAGATCCCGACCCGCAGGTGACGACGCGCTCCATCGTGCCCGCTAAGTTCGGCATGCGCATCCGGCCGCTGGCCGATGCCGACCGCAAATCGCTGGGAATCGACAGCTCCGGAGGCGTGCAGGTGCTGACCATTGAGAGCGGGTCTTTTGCCGAGGACGTCGGGCTGATGGAGCGCGACGTGATTCTATCGATCAACCGGCACCCGGTTAGCTCGATCGAGGACGTGCAGCGCGAGCAGGCGAAACTGCACGCCGGCGACCCGGTAGCCCTGCGCATCATTCGTCAGATGCCGAGTGCTAAGAAGGGCTCCGATAACAGCCGCACGTTTTATCTGGCAGGCACCTGGGCGGAGTAGAACTGCCGCACAGCAAACGCAAGCCCATCGCGGCTAAAGTTCTGTAGCCGATCCGCCGATCAGATCCATGGCGCATGTCTGCCGCTATGGATTGGCTTCGTTTCTTCGTTCGGGTCGCAGCCGTGGTGTGCGCGGCTGCCGCGCCCGCCTACGCCCAAACCTCTTCGAGCATTACCATACGCGCCGCCGTCCCCTGGGCGACTATCTACGTCGATGGCCAGGCCTATGTCGGCGGCAGCACGTTCGTCTGGCCGCGCGGCAGCAAACATACCGTGGAGTTTCGCAGCGAGGGCCTGCCACCCGCGATTTCCGGTTGCGTCGCGAGCATCGGCCAGGCGCTGCAGACAACCGCAAGTGCGGACCAAGTCTTCGTGTTCGGTGGCTGGACTGATAACAACGGCAACACCGTCCCATCCAGCGACCCGGTCCAGATCGTAACTGCGGATCCTTCGATTACATCCCTAACCGCCACGGCCTCCAGCATCCTATATCGCGTCACGCTCAATCTGTTTAACCCGCTGGTACCCGCGGGCGGCCAAATACCCTCCTGCTCACCCGGCAACCCCGGAGCGCCCGGCGTGCCGCCGAGTGATGGATCGCCTGGCGTCGTGTATATCGGTCAAGCCGCGTTTACGCACAGCGCCGTTTTGTATTTGACCGGCGCGGTGAAGCTGAACGCGTTTCCCTATCCCGGCTATGCCTTTGTTGGATGGGGGAATCTTGGCAATCCTTATCTCACGAGCGTAAATATCACGGCGCCGCTGGACTTGCGTCCGCAGTTCGAGCCCGCGCAGCGGGTTCGTTTTGTCACGTCACCGCCCGGTCTGCAGGTCGTGGTCGATCATGCCAATATCGGGACGCTACCGGGAGGCGATGTCTCCGGGTGTCCGAATGGGTTCGTTCGGTCGCCCGCTCCGCCGCCCGGTATCCCTGCACTATGTATGGGAGATTTCGATTTCGCGCCCTCCTCGGTGCATCTTCTTGGCGCGCCGACTTCCCAGAGGGACAGCCATGGCAAGCGCTGGGCGTTCGATTCGTGGAGCATCGGTGGCGGCCAAAACAGCGTTTACACGACCCCGCAAAACGTCTCTACGCCGGCCGTGATCACGGCGAAGTTCCTGCCGGCCGCGACCATCACGCTCGGGACTCAGCCGCTCGGTTTGAAGCTGAGCGTAGACGGCACCACAAACTGGCCGGGGTACAGCTTCTCCTGGGGCATTGGCACCACGCATACGTTTTCGGCTCCCCTGCAACAGACCGGAAAAGACGGCCGCGTGTACGTGTTCCGCTCCTGGTCGAACGGCGGCGCGGCCGAGCAGTCCTATACCGTCGATCCGGCCCTCGCGCAGTCCGGAACCGGCATTATGGCGATATACGACCGGCTGGATCGAATTGTGGTCCAATCCAATCCGCCGGGCCTGACTTCCCAGGTGGATGGCGCGCCTTGCACAACGCCCTGCAATGTCGACCGGCCTGCGGGCGCACAGATTCGGATTTCCGCGCCGGCTTCCATTGACGCCGGCCCGGGCAGCCGCTACGACCTGTTTTCCTGGTCCGACGGGATCGCGGCCGAACACGCCGTCACCTTCGACAGCGATTTGCAGGTAATCACGGCCAACTACCAGCTCAGCCACCGCCTGACTATCGCGTCCGACCCACCCGACGCCGCCGACTTGCAAATTAGTCCCGCGTCGGCGAGCGGTTTCTATCCCGACGGCGCCAGCGTCACCGTCACAGCCAATGCGAAGCCAGGCTACAAGTTCAGTAAATGGACCGGCGACATCTACTTGGTCAACATCGCCGCGACCCTCAAAATGACGCAGCCGTATTCCGTGCTCGCGCTATTCGATAAAGTGCCCTACGTCGGCCCTGTGGGCATGATCAACGCCGCCGGGACCACGCCTGTAAACAGCGTCGCGCCGGGTTCGATTGTCTCGATCTTCGGGGCCAACCTTGCTCCCGACACGGTTGCCGGGCCGGCCAATCCGCTGTCGCAAACTCTTGCCGGCGTGATCGTGACGGTAGACGACCGTCTTTTGCCGATTATGTTCGTTTCGCCAAATCAAATCAACGCGCAGATGGCTTCGAATTTCCCGGAAGGCGAGCACACCTTCAAGATTTCCGGGACCGGGCAATCGGACGTGACCGGAAGTGTCACCATCGCGCGCAACGCGCCTGGACTGTTCACATACGCTTCGGCTGACGGGACCGCGTACGCGCTAGCGCTTCACGCGGACGGCAGCGTGGGAAGCGACGCCGCTCCGTTCAAGCCCGGCGAAGGCGTTACGATTTACGGCACCGGCTTCGGCCCGTGCAAGCGAGCCTTGGTGGATGGCTTTCCCGCGACCGGTCCGCCCAATCCGCTCACCGACACCGCGGCTCTAAATATCGCCGCTACATCCGCTCCGGTAACCTGGGCCGGAGCAGCACCCGCCTATGCCGGTATCGAGATCGTGCAATCGACCGTGCCGGCTGACGTATCCGCCTGCGCTGTCAATCCCAGCGGAACCGTGGTGCAGTGCCCCGCAACCCTCACCGTAAACGGCGCGCAGAGCAATACCGTGATGCTGCCGGTTATGGCGCCGTCCGCAGCGCCCCAACAATCAGCGCCACCAGATTCCAAGCGATCAGCGCGGCAAATAAGACATTGATCTTCGCCAGCACCCGCGTGCGCCGCGCAAGCCAGCAGTACAGGCCCAGCGCGACCGCGAGCGTCTTCACCGCGAGCAGCGCCATAACAGGGTTCGGAAAAATCGCCAGCGCGAGCCGTACCAGCGGATTTGCCTCCTGCACGCCATGCAGCAGGAACGCCAGCGTCGTCAAAATATCGAGTAGTTGCAGATACAGATAGCGGAAGAAAACCGCGTTTCTATCCGGTGCATCGATCCACATCGCCGGCGCCATGCAACGATCTTATGTGGCCAACCCGCTGCCGAATACCAGCCACGCGTAGGAGTACGAGCGAGCGCGTACTAGGACGATCGCCCTAACCGCGCTGCTAGACTGGGCTCGTCGTCATGAAATCCGCGGTTTGTCTGCTCAGCGGCGGCCTCGACTCGGCCACCTGTCTGGCCCTGGCCCGCCGCGATGGCTTCGAATGCTGCGCCCTCTCCTTCGATTACGGGCAACGGCACCGCTTCGAGTTGCAGCGCGCCAAAGAACTCGCTGCGGCGCTGGGGGCGGCAAAACACGTCACCATCGCGGTCGACCTGCGCGCCTTCGGCGGCTCCGCGCTCACGGACAGCATCGACGTTCCGAAAAACGGCCCCGGCGATGCTATCCCGGTGACCTATGTTCCCGCGCGCAACACCATCTTTCTTTCGCTAGCCCTCGCGTGGGCGGAGGTGCTCGGTTCCGCCGACATCTTCATCGGTGTCAACGCCATCGATTACTCCGGCTACCCCGACTGCCGGCCCGAATTCATCGGAGCCTTTGAGCGCATGGCGAACCTTGCCACCAAGGCGGGCGTCGAAGGCCGTACCTGCATGCACATCCACACGCCGCTGCTGCGCATGACCAAGCGCGAAATCGTACGCACGGCGCACGAACTCGGCGTGCCGCTCGAGCTCACGCACAGTTGCTACGACCCGGACGAGCAGGGCCGCGCCTGCGGCCGGTGCGACTCCTGCCGCCTCCGCCTCAAAGGTTTCGCCGAGGCCGGTTTGCGCGATCCCATCACCTATCGCGAGCTGGCGACGTGACCATCTCCGAAATCTTTTACTCGATCCAGGGCGAAGGCATGCTCGCAGGCGTGCCCAGCGTGTTCGTCCGCACTAGCGGATGCAACCTGCGCTGCGTCTGGTGCGATACGCCGTACACCTCCTGGCAGCCCGAAGGCGAAGCGATGCCGGTCAGCGCGGTGCTCGCCGAAGCGCAGCGCTACCCGGCCGCATCGCATGTCGTAGTCACCGGCGGCGAGCCCATGATCCAGCCCGAAATCGCCGCCCTCACGTCCGCGCTCAAAACCGCGGGCTATCACATCACGATCGAAACCGCCGGCACCGTGTTTGCACCGGTGGCATGCGACCTCATGAGCATCAGCCCGAAGTTGGCGCACTCCACCCCGCACGAGCGCGACGGTGGCCGCTGGGCAGCACAGCACGAGCGCCTGCGGTATCAGCCGCACGTCCTAGGCGAGCTGATGCGCAACTACGAATATCAGGTGAAGTTCGTCGTCTCGTCGCAAGATGACCTGAACGAAATCCGCGGAATGGTGGCCGAGCTGAACATCCCCGCCGCGCGCGTCGCTCTCATGCCCGAAGGCACCAGCGCAGGCCCGCTGCACGAGCGCGCGCTATGGCTGGTCGAAATCTGCAAACAGGAAGGCTTCCGTTATAGCCCGCGCCTGCATGTGGATTTGTGGGGCGACGTGCGCGGCCGCTAAGCTGTACTACAGCACCTCAGGATCGTTGCAGATTGTGGGGCGGCCGGTCGTTTTTTTGCCGGCTGCCCATTCGCGCCCCGAGATATTGGTTCGGGCTATGCTGCTCGGTGGGGCAGCCAGTCTTTGCTGGCTGCCCATACGCCCGCGACGCATGTTCCTGCGACGGCAGAGAGATAAGAGTGCCCGGCCCTATCTGCGAGTGGAGCGAAGGGCAGCCAGCAAGACTGGCCGCCCCACTCACACCAGCTCATACCCGCGTTCCGCAATGTGCGCCCACAGTATCTCCGAGGCATGCCCGTGGCGCTTAAAAATCTGACGAACCAGATCGCAGACTTCTTCACACCCCTTCTGAAAAAACACGAGAATCGACGGCCCCGCACCGCTTAACGCGCACCCGAGCAACCCCGGCGCGCGCAACTGCACCATCTCACTTAACCCCGGCACCAGCGCCGCCCGATACGGCTGGTGCAAGCGATCCTCCAGCGCCGCTGGAAACGCAGCCGTCGAACCCGTCGCCAGCGCCGCGATCAGCAGCGCCGAACGCTGCACGTTGAACACTGCGTCGCGCCGCGAGTAACACTCCGGCAGCACGCGCCGCGCCTCCGTTGTGGGAAGATCGAAGTCCGGCACCACCACGCCCACGCCATACCGTGCCGGCAGCTCGAGCCGCACCGCGCGAGCCACGCCACCCTCCTCCATCGCGCTCGCCACGATAGATCCCAACGCGCACGCCGCTACATTGTCCGGATGCCCCTCGATCTGCGCCGCCTCATCCAGAATCCGCAGCGGCTTCCAATTCAGCCCGAGAAGCTGATCCGCCATTACTACGCCCGCCGTCAGCGCCGCCGCGCTCGATCCCAGCCCTTTGCCGATCGGAATATCGTTATCAATCTCCAGGCGTATGTTCGGCAGATTCCCACCGACATCGCGCGCCACCGCCAGCGCGGTCTGCCAGATCAGATTGTCCTCGCCCGTTGAGATGCACGCCGCATCGCGCCCGCGCGCGGAAATGGAAAGCTCCGCCGCCGGCTCGAACCGGCACGTGAGGTAAATCTCCAGCGCCATGCCGAGCGCGTCGAAGCCGGGCCCGAGATTGGCGCTCGAAGCCGGCACGCGAAGCGTTTTCATACCGAGATTAGCGGACCGAAGCAGCGCGCCCGAGCGGAACCTTCTCGCCCCGGCGGCACGAATCGTAAACCGACACAACCAGCTCCAACGCGCGGTACCCTTCTTCACCCGACGACAGCGGCTGCCGCCCCGTGCGGATCGCGTCGCCGAAATCGAGAAACTCGCGCTCGAACGGTTCGAGCGGAATCGCCATCGGATCGGACGACCCCGACTCCACTGACTCGCGCACCACCGGCGCGGGCTCGCCCGCATCGTCCTGCACGTCCCAGGTGGTCAGCTTGTCGCCGCTAATGATCGCGGTGCCCTTGGTTCCGTGGATCTCGACACGCTCCGTGTAGCCCGGCCAGAACGCCGTGGATGCCTGAATCACTCCGGTCGCGCCGGATTCGTACCGCAGCAGCGCGGAAACGACGTCCTCTGACTCGATCTTGTGCATGGCGCCAAGCTGCCAGTACCCGAACACCTCGCGCACGCTTCCCGCCAGGTGCAGCAGAATGTCGACCTGATGGATCGCCTGATTGATCAGCGCGCCGCCGCCCTCCACCGCCCAACTGCCTTTGATCGCG
>JAICMB010000409.1 GCA_025929455.1 Bryobacteraceae bacterium
GATTCAGGCTTGCCGGTGGTGTGCGAATAGTGAATCGAAAAGCGGAACCGCGATCCGGCAGGAATGCGCTTCGCGATGCCGTGCGGCCAGTGCTCCGGATCTTTGCCGGGAACGTACGACGCGAGTAGATTACTAAGCTCGCCGAGCTTCTCGCCGGGTTTCATTCCGCCTTCCGGGCGTGAACAGCCGTCGTTCACCATCGGCAGCGTGCTCGCCTTGGCTCGTACGATTTCGATCTTGCGCGAAGACGTGCTCTCGCCCGGCTTGGCGGGCCCTTCCAGAAAAATGTGCGCATGATGCACGATGCGGCGATTGCCCGGACGCAGTTCCGCCATCTGCACCCACATGTCGTGTTTGAAACCGGGATCGACGATAAAGTCCACGTATTCATCGGGACCGGTCGCGTCGATGTGAAAGTCCTCCGGCAGCGAGATAACAAGATCGGGTTCGCCATAGCGCCAGCCCGCGACATAATGCGGCGCGGCTGGCATCATCGCCGGGTCACCTTCGGGAGCACCGGCCTTTACCCATGTGCGGATCGTTTCGATCTCGGCATCGCTGAGGCGCGGATCGTTTGAAAAATGACCGTACTCCCCGCTCGCGCCCCACGGCGGCATTTTCCGCGTAACGACCGCCTGCTGAATCGCCTTGGCCCACGGCCGCACTTGGCTATACGTCAGCAGCGGCATGGGCGCGATTTCGTCCGGGCGGTGGCAACCCGTGCAGCGCGCAAACAGAATGGGCGCGATGTCTTTCGTGTAAGTGGGGCGGGCAGTCTTGCTGCCTGCGCTTGTGCCGGCCGAAAGCGTAAGCGCGGAAGACAAGACAACAAACACGACGCGCATATCAGCACTCCGGATTTTACCGCGCCAGCCACGCCGCGCCAATCAAAATCGTGACAACCGCGAGCGGCGCGCCCACCCGCGCGTATTCCCAGAACCCGATATGCACCTCCCGGCGCGCCTGCTGCACGACGATGAGATTGGCTACGGAGCCGGGAATCGTAAGATTGCCCGCCAGCGTCGACGACATCGCAAGGGCGATCCAGGCGCGGTCCGGATGGTGCACGTGCTCGAGCAGCGGCTTGAAAGCCAGTACCGCGGGCACGTTCGAAACGATGTTCGACAGCACGGCGGAAAAGCCGCTTAGGATGAAAGTGTTGTCGAGGCCGAGCCGCGCTGCGAATCCCGCCAGCGTGTGTTCGGCCGTGGTCGTCTCAAATCCCGCGACGACGATGAACAGTCCCGCGAACAGTACCAGCAGCGGCCAATCGATGCGGTGATAAATCCGCTCCGGCCTTACGCGCCGCGTGATCAGCAGTAGCGCGCCCGCGACGATCGCCGCTTCCGGCACCGGCCATCCCGCAAAAAACGCAGCTACCATTGCAGCGGAAATGGCGAGCGATTTCCACATGAGCGGCGGGTCCACGTGCACCGGCGGAGGCGGCACTTCCACCTTGCCGTTGTGGCGAAACTCCGCCCGATAGAAAAGCCAGATCGTAAGCGCCGTTAGCAGGAGCGACACGGCGGCGACGGGCGCAAGCTCCGCCGCAAATGTCCGGTAAGGAATGCCCGACAAGCTGCCGATAATCATGTTCTGCGGATTGCCAGTAATCGTCGCAACGCTGCCGGCATTAGCGGACATCGCGATCGCGAGGAGATACGGAACGGGATTGCGCCGTAGCGCCGCGGCGATCTCGAGCACCAGTGGCGTCAACACCAGACAGATGGTGTCATTGACGAAAAACGCCGAGAACGCTCCGGCGGTGATTACGATCGCGGCAAGTAATGCTAACGGCCGGTGCGCGTGTACGATCACGCGCTCCGCGATGATGCCGAAAAACCCGGAGATTTGCAGGTTGGCGACCACGATCATCATTCCGAATAGCAGAATGATGGTGTCGAGGTCGATGGCTTTGTAGGCTGCCTGCAGCGAAAGCGCGCCGGCCGCTACCATCAGCGCCGCTCCCACAATGGACGCGCCGGTGCGGTCGATGTACAGGCCGGGAATGCGCCCGACAGCCAGAACGAAATACGTGAAAAGGAAAATGAGGACGGCGGCCAACCTACATGGTAAGTGGCCGTCGCTTGATGTCCGAAGTTAGTCGGATTAATCGCTCAATTCCGCATCTGCGGAGGCGCGCTGGTACTCGCGGTAATACGACATGACACGTTTCACATACGTGCGCGTTTCGCGGTACGGTGGCACCCCGCGATACTTGTCCACTTTCCCGGGGCCCGCGTTGTAAGCCGCGATCGTGCGCTTGAGAGAATTCTTGCTGCTCTTGTAACGGTCCAGCAGGAATTTCAGATACTTCGTTCCCGCCTCGATGTTCTGAATGGGATTGGTGGGGTCGAGGCCCATGTCCTGCGCGGTCCCGGGCATCACTTGCATATAGCCCAGCGCACCCTTGCTTGAGACGGCGTCAGCGCGAAACGCGGACTCCGCCTTCGCGATGCTCTTCGCAAGATTCACATCCACGCCGTTGCGGCGCGCCGCGCTGCCAATCAGCTCGGATACGGGAAGGTCGGGAGGCTCGGGGGTTTTCGGCGCGGGGAGATGAAATGACAGACCGGCGACTGCGGCCGAGGCCGCCCCTTCCGGTTGCAGCGCGTTCCACATAACGGGAGCGGAAACTGCGGCAAAGGACAAAGTAAGAACAAAGGAAGCGGCTTTTCTATGCACTAAGGAGGAACTCTCTTGAATCAGTGGGTTACTTGCATTTGCAAGGATTCAGAGCGAGTGAACGCTCTATCGGGAGCGGGTGGCGCACACTGTGCTGGTGCCGGTGAACGGTAAGTAGATGCAAGTCCGGCGCGATGTTTCCGCAGCCGCGGATGCACGTTCGATGTGCCCTCGGTGCCCCCAGGTCAAATTGTGAGTGTCAAAGGCATAGATGTCCGGCAGCTCTGGGAGGTTACCCGAAATGCTTCTAAGTACTTGAGGTACTTACTGTTACAGTTTGTAGAACCTAACTTTAGGGCAGCCTAAGTGACACATACAATGGTGGAAATCCATCGGCGCGGATGAAAGTTAGGCCGCAAACTTTTTCCAGTCCTAACCGTTAGACCCGAGCATCTCCAGGTACCGCGCGACCGCTTGAATGCCCCGGAAGAAATTCGGCAAATAAAGCTTCTCGTTTGGGGCGTGCAAGTTATCGTCCGGCAGGCCGAACCCCATCATCACGCTCGGGATACGGAGATGTCTTTGGAACGCGCCCACAATCGGTATGGATCCGCCACTGCGGATGTAAACCGTTTTCTGCCCGAACACACCCTCCATCGCCTCGGCCGCTACATGGATGAAGCGGTTGTCCGGATCGACCACCGACGGGCCCGCCGAATGTATCGCCTTGAACTCACCGGTGACACCGCGCGGGCACACGCCGCGGACCGCCTTTGCGATTTGAGCAGCGGTTTCCTCCGGTTGCTGGTCAGGCACCAGACGTGTACTGACTTTCGCCACCGCGCGTGCGGGAATCACCGTTTTCGCGCCCTCAGCGGTGAAGCCGCCGCGAATGCCGTGCACTTCGAACGTAGGCCGCGCCCAGGTCCGCTCCAGAACCCCGATACCTTCCTCGCCGGTCAGCTCTTTCGCTCCGATTTCTTTATCGAGATACTCCTGCACGTTGAACGGTAGCCGCGCCCACGCTTCGCGCTCCGCTTTCGTCGGCGGCTTCACGCGATCGTAGAAGCCGGGAATATGAACATGTCCGCTGCGGTCTTTTAACGACGCGATAATCTCGCACACGGCCTGAATCGCGTTTGGCGCCGCGCCACCGTACACGCCCGAGTGCAGATCCTGACGCGCGCCCGTCACGTGAATCTCGCCATACACGATGCCGCGCAGGCCCACGCAGATGGTGGGCAACTCGGGCGCGAACATTTCCGTGTCGCAGATCACGGCTGCGTCGCTGCGCAGAGTGTCCGGCTCTTGCTCGACGTATTTCTCGATGTGCTCGCCGCTGATCTCTTCTTCGCCTTCAATGAGGAACCGCACGTTGACGGGCAGCTTGCC
>JAICMB010000374.1 GCA_025929455.1 Bryobacteraceae bacterium
GCACAGCAGACCGGCGCCCCAAAACGCCAGGTTGTACGATCCCGTCCAGGTACGAATTCCTCCTGCACTCAGCGCGGCGAACGCGGCGCCGACTTGGTGCGCCGCGACGACCCAGCCGAAGACGATGCCGGCTCGTTCCGTCCCGAACACGCTGGCGCAGAGCCGAACGGTCGGCGGGACCGTCGCGACCCAGTCCAAACCATAAAACACCACGAAGATTCCTAATTCGGTGCTCGTACCAGCCAAGGCGTGCGGAAGAAAAAGCAGCGCGATGCCGCGCCAGAGGTAGTAGTTGAAAAGCAAATACCGACTATCGAAGCGGTCGGACAACCAGCCGGAAACCGTCGTGCCGATTAGGTCGAAGACGCCCATGGCGGCGAGTAGCTTGGCCGAGGAGGTCTCAGGAATGCCGCAGTCGAACGCGGCCGAGATCAGGTGCGTGCCGATCAGGCCCGCGGTGCTCGCGCCGCAAATGAAAAATGATCCCGCCAGTATCCAGAATTCCCGTACGCGCGCCGCTTGCGCGAGCGTGGTGAAGGCGAGGGTGAACGGATTTTGCCGAGCGAGGTGCGTCGGCACCGGACTGGGCGCACCTCGTTCGCCGTAAGGGCGACGGCCCACGTCGTGCGGATAATTCCGCATGAACAGCAGGACCAAGGGTAACACTGCGGCGCAGGTCCACGCCATCAGGTGAGGCGCGGCCCGCCAGTTGATACGCGTCGCCACCTCCGCGAGTTGGGGCAGGAACACGAGCTGCCCTGTCGCGGTGCTGGCGGTGAGGAGGCCCATGACAAGTCCGCGTTTTTCCGTGAACCATCGGCTCGAGACACTCGCGCCGAGCACGGTGGCGGCAAGGCCCGCGCCACTTCCCGCCATGAGGCCCCAAAGCGCGACGAATTGCCAATAATGCGTGGCGTATCCAAGCAGCCCATACCCAGTGGAGATCAGGATCATCGCCGCCGCCATCGTCGCGCGCAGACCGAAGCGCTGATAAAACGCCGCGGCGAACGGGCCGATCATGCCGTAAAGAAAGATGTTAACTGAAACGATCGAGGAGACGGCGGCGCGGCTCCATTGAAACTCGTTTCCGACCGGCAACAGGATCACGCCGGCGACGGCGCGCGCGCCTGCCGCCGAGAGCAGAGTGACGAACGTGATCGCTGCCACGACCCACGCGTAGTGGAGCCTTTGCGCGGGGAGCGGTGCCGAGGAAGCCTCGCCGGTGCTGTTCACGCAACATCGGTTGAGGGGGCTGGGCTCAGCCGCAAGGATACAGACTGTGCGTTCTGGCGGAATGCGCGCAGCTGTACTGTAGCCGGCAGCGTCTTTGGGATGGCGGCGGCGAGCGTGGGGCATTGCGGCGGGCAGGGCCCGCATTCTCACGAATGCGGCTACGCCGGGGGGAAGGGATCGCTGGTGTGGAGGGGCAAATGACGTGTAGGTCCGCGCGTTAAGACCGTTCTCGTCGTTCCGTGAGCGCGGATATTCTTGTCCGCCCCACCAGTGCCCGAAGGCGCTCACTCGTAAAATAGTTGAATTCTGCGGCGCGCAGGAGAATCACCACTACGGACGGGGGAGAGGGCCGCACAGGACGAAGACGGTTCTCAAAGCCCGAATCGAGCGACGGCGTTATGTGCCGCGCTTGTTGCCGTAGAGTTCGATGTGCAGGCGGTGCGCGTAGCGATAGCCTCTCGCCTTGCAGGCCTCGCCGAGCCAGGCCGCGCGTTCGCGCATGCGTTCGAGGCTTGTTGCCTCCGGCATCAACAGAATTTTATGCGGCGGGATGGTCCGCCCAAGAGACGCGATCAGCGCTTCCATTTCGACAAGATCTGAAGGCGAGGAGATCACGAATTTGAATTGAAAGCCGCCGCGGTCGATCCAGGCGCGCAGCACGTCCGGTTGGAAGCGCGTGGCTTCGTGCCGTTCGCGCCAGGCTTCGGGCAGGCGCTCGTCAGGCGTGGAGTTTTTCAGCTTCGGACTGATTGAGGCGAGATCGCACGCGATGCCGCCTGGCGCAATGGTGCCCGCCGTTTCGATCGTGATGTGATGACCGAGGCGCCGAATCGCGGCGGCGAGCTCAGGAAGTTCCTTCGCGATCATCGGTTCGCCGCCGGTCAGCACGACGTGGTGTGTAGGGTAACTCTGAATACGCGCGAGGATTTCCTCAACGGCCAGCGTTTCGCCTTCCGGATTCCACGAGGCGTAGGGCGTGTCGCACCAGTTGCAGCGCAAGTTGCAGCCGGCGGTGCGAACGAAAACCGAAGGCACGCCGGTGAGTTCGCCCTCGCCTTGCAGCGAATAGAAAATTTCTGAAATGAGCATGGTCCGTTCTTCGCTCGCTTCGTGACTCAGGAAGGCACGTTAGGGGCCTTGGGCAGCGGCGGTGTGGACTCGTACACGGTTGGATCGGGCAGGTGGGCTTGCGCGAAGGCTTCGCGACGCTCGACGCAGGTGCCGCATTTGCCGCAGTGGATCGGGCCGCCCTTGTAACACGAATACGTTTTCGCGAAATCGACTCCGAGTTCGGCCCCGGCCGCCGCGATTTGGCCTTTGTCGAGGTCGATGAAGGGCCGGAGCAACTCGATACCCGCGTAGGTGCCGGCTCGCATCGTGTCGGCCATCGCGCGCATGAAGGTTTCGCGGCAATCGGGATAGATCGCGTGATCGCCGCTGTGGGCCGCGATCACGAGCCCCTGGCCTTCCAGACTCTCGGTCCAGCCTGTTGCGATCGAAAGCATGATCGCGTTGCGGAAAGGCACGACCGTTTGCTTCATGTTTTCGGCCGCGTAATGGCCCTCGGGGATATCCGCGCCAGAGGTAAGCAGGGCGGAGTTGAAGAGCCGATTGACGAACGGCAAGGCGATCACCTCGTGACGCACCCCGAGTTTCTCCGCGTGTTCGGCCGCCCAAGGGATTTCACGATGATTGTGCTTCGATCCGTAATCGAAACTGGCGACTGCGAGCACGTCGTGGTGACGCGCCGCCCAATAGAGCGCCGTCACTGAATCCATGCCACCGCTGCACAAAACCACGACCTTCATTGTACCCTAATAACGCGGCTGCCGGGAAGGAGTGCAACAGCGCGCTTGATCGAACGCCGCTTCTGCCCCGTAGCCGCGTTCGTGAGAACGCGGGCCCTGCGCGTGGCAGCGGTTCACGCCCGCGTCCTCACGAACGCCTACTGCGCCATGAGTTTTGGCGAGACAGTGGCGGACCGGGCCACTCACACTCCTCCCCAGTCCGATCTTCCGTTGCGCTCGCGGCATTTGAAAAAACCGATGTTTGACCCGCTCCGTTCACCCGTTTTTGCTGCCGGAAACTCCGATTGAACGCCACGCCCGCTTATCAGCTTATCGACCGTCCCGAGCAGCTTGCACCGCTGCTGGCCGCTCTCGACCGGGTGGAGGAAGCGTCCCTCGATACCGAAGCGGATAATCTCTATCATTACCGCACGCGCGTTTGCCTGCTTCAGTTTTATGTCGACGGGGAAATTTACCTCGTCGACGTGTTGGCGCCGATTGACCTCACGCCGCTGTGGACGCGCCTGGCGACGAAGCACCTGATCATGCACGGCAGCGACTTCGACGTTCGCCTGCTTTACGATCTCTGCCACTTCCGCCCGAAAAGTCTGTTCGATACGATGCTCGCGGCACAGTTGCTCAATCGGCAACGCATCGGCCTCGCGGCTTTGCTCGAAGAACATTTCGGCGTGGAACTCGATAAGGATTCGCAGAAAGCGAATTGGTCCAAACGCCCGCTGACGCAGCGACTGCTGGATTACGCGGCGCTGGACGTTTACTATTTGCCGCGGCTTCGCGACCTGTTGACCAGCGAACTTGCGGTCATGGGGCGCCTGGAGTGGCTCGATCAACAATGCCAGCGCCAGATCGAAGCCGGCTTGCTTGGTTTTCCGCGCGACGACGAAAATGGTTGGAGACTCGGGCGTTCCGAGCGGCTTCGCCCCACCGGGCTCGCCGTGCTGCATGCCGTCTGGCACTGGCGCGAAGAGTGGGCGCGCAAGCTCGATGTGCCGCCGTTCAAGGTCACGAACAACGAGCTGCTGTTGCGCATCGCAGAGTCGGCCGATCACGGCCTTTCCGCGCGCGCGATGGTCGAGTCCATGCATCTCGGCAAACGTCATGATCGGCTCGCGCCCAGTTTGCTCGCGGCGCTCGAGGCGGGGCTCGCGCGTGATCCACACACGCTGCCGCGGCGGCGGGGACGCGATCCCAATCAGCATCCTCTGTCGGCCGAAGAATTGGCGCTCCAGGACAAATTGAAAACCGACCGCGACCGCGTGGCGGCGCAATTGCAGCTCGATGC
>JAICMB010000785.1 GCA_025929455.1 Bryobacteraceae bacterium
ATCTGGGCGCGTTCGACAGGAACCGGAGCTTTGGCCAGCTCCGCGAGTTCCGCATCCGTATAGCGCTTGAAAAGCGGCTGCGTCGAGGGCGCGACGCGCTGCGGTTCGGAAAGCAACACTACCTTGCCGCGCAGCTTGCCTTTCCATTTCGCCATATACTGATCGAGATCGGACTGCGCTTTTTTGAAGCTGAACTCGCGGGCGAGCGGAGCGAAAACGATCTCGCCCGATACCGGGCCGTTGGTCGCGCGCGACCACGCCAACGGCGCGGCGTTTAAGACCGCATACTGCGGCGCCATCATCTCGACCGAGTATTGGTGAACCGCCCAACTGCGGCCGAAATCGCCCCAGCGTTCCAGATGCACGTTGGTCAAGGCGTAAGTCTGCAACCGCTTTACTGCCCACTCGGCGGCCGTGTTCCATTCAGGCGACGCAGTAAGCCGCGGGCCGTAGCGATCCGTCAAGTTCCAAACGTCGTCCATGACCTGCGAGTGCGCGAACGCCTCGTTCTTGATCCGATGCACTACGGATAAATCAACGTTTTCGGCGGCGTCGGCGGTCAACAGCAGCAGGGCGGAGGCAAGTATCGCGCGCATACGGAACTGTTTTACCGCCGTTGAGAACCAGACACAAATGCGGCGTGGCTGCGCTAGAATCGAATCCCGTATGGAACGCGCCGGACGGTCGCTCGCGAAACTCGCGCTCTCGCCGGCGATCTCCCAAGAAGAACTCGCCTGTGCCGCGTGGCCAGTGGCCGTCGGCAAACGCATTTCCTCGCACGCCCGGGCGGTTATGATGGTCCGCGGCCGTATGGTGGTCGCAGTCGAAGACGAGATCTGGCGTAAGCAGTTGTTTCACCTGAGCGCGCAACTTCTGGCGAAGCTGCGGGAGGTGGTCGGCCCGGATGTCGTTACCGATCTCGAGTTCCGGCTGGCCGCCCCACGCCGTCCGCCTCAATCGTCTAACACGATGAACAGCGCGCAACCGCTTGCGGATGACGCCGACGGTATACAGGACAGCAGTCTTCGCATGGTCTACAAGCGGGCGCGCAAAAAGGCGTCGGCCTGAGTATCGCGGCCGGCGATTGGAACCATGGGACGATCAGGCAAACACGATGTCGGGCAGTGGCCCGCGCTGCCGCTCAACGAATGGAAGGACACCTACGCCACACTCCATATGTGGACGCAGATCGTCGGCAAGGTCCGGCTGGCGCTCACGCCTCTAGTTAACCAGTGGTGGAACGTGACGTTGTACGTGAGCGCCCGCGGCCTCACGACATCGCCGATTCCCTACCCGGATGGTCCGTTCGAGTTGTGGTTCGATTTCGTGGATCACGAACTCGTGCTGCAGTTGAGCGATGGCTCACGAAAAAGCATCCCATTGGGTTCACGCCCGGTCGCCGAGTTCTACCGCGAAGTGCTTGAGATGCTGAAATCGGACGGCATCACGGTGAACATTTGGCACATGCCGGTGGAGGTTCCTGACCCGATACCGTTTGATGAGGATCGTGTGCATGCTACCTACGACTCCGAGGCGGCTCACAGGTTCTGGACGATTCTGCTGAGCGTGCAAAGCGTGTTCGACGAGTTCAGGTCGCGTTTCATCGGCAAGTGCAGTCCAATACACTTCTTCTGGGGGAGTTTCGATCTTGCGGTGACTCGTTTCTCCGGCCGCCGCGCGCCGGAGCGTCCCGGCGCCGATCGCATCACACGCGAGGCCTATTCGCACGAGGTGAGCAGCGTCGGGTTCTGGCCCGGCGGCGGGAGCGTAACGGGTCCGGCGTTTTACTCCTATAGCGCGCCGGAGCCCGCGGGATTCCGCGAAAAGACGGTTCGCC
>JAICMB010000750.1 GCA_025929455.1 Bryobacteraceae bacterium
CGAATGCTTCATGCCTTCCACCTCAAACAACAGAAACACCATCCGGTGTTTCGGATGGATGCGCCCCAACGCGTCCTCCAGCGCCACCTTCAGCGGCAACTGGTTCTTTGCCCCTAAATCCGGCGGTGCGCTTACGGATTCCCGTTCCCTCCGCCGCGCCAGATCGTAACTGGCGTTGATCACGATGCGGCACAGCCATGTGCCCAGCCCGGAGTTGCCCTGAAACCCGCCGATCCCGCGGTAGAGCTTCAGAAAACTCTCCTGCACCGCGTCCTCGGCGTCCTGCCGGTTCCTCAGAATATGGTGCGCGATGCTCTTCAGCCGCGCTCCGTGCGCCAGGTATACCGCCTCGAACGCGCGCATATCGCGCCGCCGGCACCCGGCCAGCAGCTCGTCCTCGGTCTCGAACTCGTTTCCTTGCAGCCGGTTCATCAAGTCCGGTTGGCTCGCTGCGACCATTTTCCGCCGTTTTCGCGATTAGGACGGCGGAGCGGGCCGGATGGTTGGAAATATTGCGGCTACCGCCTGTTCTATACTGGCCTCGTGAAGACATTTGCCTTGGTTGCGCTCATCTTTCTGGCGTCGTGCTCGAAGCAGCAGAACCCGCCCGTGGCGGAACTCCCGCATGCCACGGTGGTGATGCGCGATGGCACCCGCG
The DNA here is from genome assembly GCA_025929455.1 of Bryobacteraceae bacterium. Next base: position 659 of record JAICMB010000750.1, read on the forward strand.
TAGCGGGCGCGGTGGCGGCCAGCACGCCCGCCGAAATCACCGTCAACCTGGACGCCGGCGGAAGCCGCACCATCCCCATGAAAGACGTCCGCCGCGTGGATTACGGCGAGACCGCCACCGCTGTACAGCCTGTGCCCCCGGCTACCGCGCCCACGCCGGCAAACCCGGCGCCTGCGAATCCGGCCCCGCCTCCCAGCGCTCCTACCGCTTCCACCCTGCCGCGGGCTGCGCCGCCGATCGAGCCCACGCATGAAGAACATGAGCACGCCCGCGCCGCCGAAATCCGCAGCGCTACCCGCGTGCTGCCGGTCGGGACCGAGGTGCCCGTGCGCACCGAAGAGACCATCGATAGCGCCAAGACGGCCGAAGGTCAGGTATACGCGGCCGAGATAGCCGCGGATGTGCGCGATGCGGACGGAGCAGTGGTACTGCCGCGCGGCTCCAACGCGCAGATCGTGATCAAATCGGCGACGAAAGGCGGCAAGATTCGCGGCGCTTCGGATCTCGTCCTCGACATGAAATCAGTCTCGGTGGAAGGCCAGGAGTACCGCCTCGATACCGCGGAGCTAACCCAAAAGGGCCGCGACGGAGTCGGCGTCAATAAGCGCACCGGTGTGATCACCGGCGGAGGCGCGGCCATTGGTGCGATCATCGGCGCTATCGCCGGAGGAGGAAAGGGCGCCGCCATCGGAGCCGGGGCAGGCGCGGGAGCCGGGGCCGTCGGGCAGATCGTGACCAAGGGAAACATCAAGATTCCCGCCGAGACCATCCTGACGTTCCGCCTGGATGGCCCCTTGCACGTCGTGGAAGCGCGTTAGAAACTTCGCGGCCGGACTCAGGTCGGCCAGCCGTGTCGTCGGGAAACATCGCCGCCCAACCGCTTCAACACTACCCGGTTTTCAGCGCTTGAGTCGCCGTGCGAGCTCGGACGCGCGCACCAGAACGGACGCCTCCGCATAGCTACTACCGATCGCGAGAGCTTGCAGAGACGATATCCGCGAGTGTTTGCGCTTCGCCGCCGCTTCGGCAATGGAGCGGGAACTGACCCTTCCACACACAGCTTGAAATAACTCAATGACAACGCCCTGCCACCACGTCTGGCACGCCTCGAACATTCGCCTCAGTCGGCGGCAGAGGAGCATATCCTGGCGAGAATTCTCAGTGAAGATCGAATCGTCGTCTCCGCGGATTCGGATTTCAGCGCAATTTGTAGGATGTCGGAATAGATAGCTAACAACCGTGCGGCCGATTCTAAACGGCCGCCCAAACGCGTTTGCCGGAAGTGTTGACATTCTGTGCCACGATTCCTGGCATAATCCTACCTTAGTGTCACAGTTGTTGGCATAATCCTACACTGGCCGGGAAACGGAAAGCGCGGCGGCCCTACCCCAGTGGTCCTATCCGTCGATCCGGTTACC
>JAICMB010000271.1 GCA_025929455.1 Bryobacteraceae bacterium
GAAAAGCGCGGCGAAGCTTTGCCGCAGGAATGGCACGAAATGCCCGTGTATTACAAAACCGCACACCACCACATCATCGGCACGGAAGAAGTCGCGCCGTGGCCATCGTTCACTGAAAAGTTCGACTACGAGCTGGAATTGGCTGCTGTGATCGGAAAGAAGGGCGCCAACATCGCCGCCGCCGATGCGCGCCCCTATATCGCCGGCTTCACGATCATGAACGATTTCAGCGCGCGCGACATACAACGGCGCGAGATGAAAGTGCGGCTCGGTCCCGCCAAGGGCAAGGACTGGTGCACCGCGATGGGGCCCTGGCTCGTAACGACCGACGAGATCGGCGACCCCTACAATCTGGAAATGACCGCGCGCGTGAACGGCGAAGTCTGGTCGCAGGGCAACTCGCGAACCATGCACTGGAAATTCGAGCAGATGATTGAGTTCCTCACCGAGGACGACACCATTTATCCCGGCGACATCATCGGGTCGGGAACGGTCGGTGGAGGCTGCGGCCTGGAGCTCGACCGCTGGGTGAAGCGTGGCGATGTCATCGAGCTGGAGATTGAGAAAATCGGCGTGCTGCGGAATCCTGTAGTCTGATGGCTGATCCGCTCGCGGTGCTCGAAAAGCGCATCATCGCCTGCAGGCTGTGCCCACGCCTGGTCGCGTATCGCGAAGAGGTCGCGCGCGTGAAGCGCCGCGCCTTCATGGAGTGGGACTACTGGGGCAAGCCGGTGCCGGCGTTCGGCGATGCCAACGCGCGCATCCTCGTGGTCGGCCTCGCTCCGGCCGCACACGGCGCGAATCGCACGGGCCGCATGTTCACGGGCGACCGCTCCGGTGATTTTCTGTATAAGGTTCTGTATGATTGCGGCTTCGCATCGCAGCCCGCGAGCGCTAACCGCGGCGACGGCCTCACGCTTCGCGACGTATACATTACCGCCTCGGTGCGTTGCGCGCCGCCCGACAACAAGCCCACGCCTGAGGAGATCCGCACCTGCCGCCGCTATCTCATACGCGAACTCGAACTGCTGCCCAACATTCAGGTCGTCATCGCGCTAGGCAAGCTCGCGTTTGATGATTATCTGGCGGTGCTTTTAAGCGCGGGGCAAATCGCGCGACGCTCGACATTCGTATTCGGCCACGATGCGGAACACGTCACCGGCCCCGGCCAGCCGGTGCTCATCGCTTCCTATCATCCGAGCCAGCAGAACACGCAAACGGGTAAGTTGACGGAAGCAATGTTTCGCGCGGTATTCGAACGAGCGAAAACGCGCCTGCGCTAACGGCCGCCGCCGGTCAACTCCGCAAGCACGTCTTTGTTCATCGGGCGGTAGTTGGAGTAGGTCTCGTCGTCGGTCGAATTCTCGTTGAAAAACCCCAGCGCGGTGGCGTTTACGTCCACTGCGAAATGCTTCGGCAGCCAGAGACCTCCCGCAACCGGAGCGCATTCGAGTTCAAAACGCGTGCCCGGTGAAACTTTGGCGAGAAAGCCGTACATCGAAACCGGGCGCACGACGCGCGCCTCCACCTTCACCCACTGATCCGTCGCCTTGTCCACCCAGAGGCGTCCGCGCATGCCGGTGAGCACGCGGCCTTCACGCGTCTTGGGCTGGTAGCCCGGTTTGGGCAGCGCGTCAAAGATGTAGGCGTCGCGCCCGTTCACTGTTTCCTCGCCCGCAAGCTTGAAATTGAACGCGTTGATCATCTCGCGCAGCATGGCGTGGTTTTGTGTGCGCTCGCGCAGGTACTTGCCCACGCGGCGGGCTCGCTCGCGCTTCGATTCGTGCGCGCGCCGGTTGATCTCCTGCTGCAATTTCTGATCTTCGGCCGCCTGTTCTTCTTTCGATAGCGGCTGGCCATTGTCCGCAATCAGTTTCTGGTACGGCGATCCGTCGATCATGATCGTCTCGTACGTCTTCGAACTCTTTGGCCCGTCTTTTTTGGAAGTGATGTCGTGCTCGACGAAGGCATAGTCGGGCGCATGTTTCCAGTCGGCCAGCGTCTCGGCAACCGAGCGGCGAATGATAGCGTTGGCATCGATCTCGGCGGCGGCCGCGCACATCGCGAACGCTACGCCCGCAATGCCCAGCACGAGAAAACGTTTCATCACCGGTACGTGAAGCAAATGACGTTCCAAATCGCTATCCCGTTTCATGGCAGCAACTCACGAACCAGGGCACGCTCTGCGAAGATGGTAACTTTGCCTAAGTTGAGCAAGCGTTTCCGTCCAGCGCAACCGCCTGTGAGTGGCGGGAACGGCGTCCGCCCCGATATCGTATCTGATTGTAATGGAACGCGCGATTGTTTGTACGATGGCGCTCGCTTGCGGTGCGCTGCTGCGTGCGACGGACGCTGGTTGGCCGGCATACGGCGGCGATGCGGGCGGCACGCGCTATTCGGCGGCGGCGCAAGTGAATCGCATCAACGTCGCGAAGCTGCACGTCGCATGGACCTATCACACGGGCGCGCTTTCGCCGAAAACGGACTTGAACGAGAAGGCCGCGTTCGAGGCGACACCGATCCTCATTGACGGCACGCTGTACGTATCGACGCCTTTCGATCAAGTGATCGCGCTCGATCCTGCAACGGGCGCGGCGCGTTGGAAGTACGATCCTGACGTCGATCGCGCGCACGACTATTCGGAAGTCACGTCGCGTGGAGTTGCGGCGTGGCGCGGTCCCCAGGGATGGCGCATTATTCTCGGCACCATCGATGCTCGTCTGCTCGCGCTCGATGCGAAGACTGGCAAACTCGCGGCTGGCTTTGGAGACGGCGGCAAAGTCGATCTGTCGCGCGGTGTCGATGTGGATGAACGCGGCGAGTACGAAATGACATCGCCGCCGGCGGTGGTGGGCAACGTGATCGTCGTCGGATCGTCGATCGCCGACAATCGCGCCGCGAAAATGGAGCGCGGCCTCGTGCGCGGATTCGATGCGCGCACGGGCAAGCTCCTGTGGAGCTGGGATCCCATTCCGTGGGCGGGAACGGGTGTGCAACGCAAGGCCGGCGCTGCCAACGCGTGGGCGCCACTCGCGGCTGACCCCGCGCGCGATCTGGTTTTTGTTCCGACGGGTTCGGCGAGCCCCGACTACTACGGCGGCCTGCGTCAGGGCGCTGGCAAGTGGGCCAATTCGGTTGTGGCAATAAAGGCATCCACCGGTCGTTTCGTGTGGGGATTTCAAGTGGTCCATCACGACCTGTGGGATTACGACGTGCCGGCGCAACCGTCGCTCATCACATATAAAGGGCGGCCCGCGATTGCGATCACGACCAAGATGGGCAACGTGTTCGTGCTCGATCGCCTGACCGGCAAGCCGCTCATCGACGTGCAGGAAAAGCCGGTGCCGCAATCGGACGTTGCGGGCGAGCACACCTGGCCGACGCAGCCGTTCAGCGCTCTGCCGCCGCTGGTACCGCATTCGCTCAAGCGCGAAGACGCGTGGGGCGCGACGGAGCAGGATCGCAAGTGGTGCCATGACAAGATTGCGTCGCTGCGCAACGAAGGCATCTTCACGCCGCCATCGTTGAAAGGCACACTCGTCGTCCCCGGCAACGTCGGCGGTGTGAATTGGGGCTCCGCGGCATACGATGCATCGCGAGGACTGTTGATCGCGAACACCAACCGCGTTCCCTTCGCGGTGCGGCTGTTCCCGTCGGACCGCTGGCACGAAGAAGTGATGGCCGGACGCAACAATCGCATGAAGGGCGAGTTCGCGCCGCAACACGGGACTCCCTACGGCATGTATCGCGAACCGCTGTTCGCGCCATCCGGCGGATTCTGCAACGCTCCGCCGTGGGGCGCGACCGTAGCGCTCGATTTGAATACCAATCGCATTGCGTGGAGCGTGCCGCTGGGTCACGTCGACCGCTTCGGGCCGCGCGCTCCGGCAGGCTCGCCCAATCTTGGCGGACCGATGGTGACGGCGGGCGGGCTGGTGTTTACGGCTGCGGCGATGGACACCTACTTCCGCGCGTTCGATATCGAAACCGGCAAGGAGTTATGGAAATCGGAACTGCCCGCAAGCGCGCAGGCGACGCCGATGACATACACGCTCGGCGGCAAGCAGTTCGTCGTCATTTGCGCCGGAGGTCACGGCAAGCTCGCGACGAAACAGGGCGACGCCGTTGTGGCGTTCACGTTGTAGTAGAGCGGGCAGTCTGGCTGCCTCCCCACGTGCCGCACGCACAAGTCCACGCGGCGTTCCGTGTAACATCCGGCGGTCATTCGATTGCTAATGTGAGAGCGGGAAGGGTTGTCGCCTGCCCGCTCCATACGCATGATTCACCGCGAAAAAACGTGGGATGTCGTTGTCGTCGGGGACTTTTTCATCGATATCGTAATGACGTTCCACCGCCTCCCGGCGCTCGGGGAGGAAGGTTTTGCCGAGAATTTGCGTCATGAAATAGGCGGCGGCGCTGCCATCACTTCCTGCGGGCTCGCAAGGTTGGGCGTTAACGTCGCGGTGCTCGGCATGGTGGGACATGAGGACGGCATGTGGATCGTGAAGCGCCTCATGAACGGGGGCGTGAACGCCAGCGCGCTCGAATTTCATCAGACCGAACCGAGCGGAATGACGGTAAGCGCGTCGACACCGCAGGACCGCGCGTTCTATACCTACTACGGCGCGAATGAACGGCTGCCGATGCTGCTGAAAGATAAAGACGCGCACGATTTGATGGCGAACGCGCGGCATGTGCATTTTGCGTGTGCGCCTGACCCTGTGCTCGACGCGGGCCTGTTCCCCGAATTGCATCGCCACCGCTCCACGATTTCGATCGACGTCGGCTGGCACGAGACGTGGCTCGCCGACAGCGCGAGCACGGAGATGCTGCACGACGCGGACATGTTTTTCCCGAACGAGCGCGAGGCGGAATTGATGACCGGCGAGGCCGATCCGCACCGCATGCTGGAAGTGCTGGCGGACCGCGGGCTGCGCCACGTGGCGGTGAAGCTGGGCTCGCGCGGCGCGATGTTGTATTGGGATGGGCGCGTGCTGCGCTGTCCTCCGTATCCGGTGGAAGCGGTCGATACCACCGGCGCGGGCGATTGCTTCGACGCCGGCTTTATTTACGGTTGGCTCCGCGGCGAAGCACCCGACGATTGTTTGCAGATCGCATCCATTTGTGGCGCGCTATCGACGCGCGGGCTGGGTGGCATCGCGGGCTTTCCAGCGAAAGAGGAACTGGAGGAGGCGCTGGTGTCCGTGCGCGCCGTAAGCTGATGTCGAAGGTCGCGTTGATCGGCGGGGGTGGCGCGCGCACACCGCTGTTGCTGCACGGACTGGCGCAGGCCCAAGCCGATGTCGGCATCGACGAAGTCGTGCTGTTCGATGTCGATACCGGTGCGGCGCAGCTCATGGCGGAGGTGGGCCGC
>JAICMB010000585.1 GCA_025929455.1 Bryobacteraceae bacterium
AGCGGACGAGCGGGTGTGGACACCCGCTGCAGGCGTGGACGCCTGTCCCACCCGCCACGTTGTAGGCTCAAGAAGAACAATCTTCGCCATGACCGACAAAATCGTCGTGCTGAGTACCTGTGAATCGATTGACGAAGCTCGCGAGATCGCGCGCCGGATGGTCGAGCGCAGGCTCGCCGCTTGCGTCAGCATCGTTCCTTCCGTCACCAGCGTTTATCATTGGAAGAATGCCGCGGGCAACAACGGGATCGAAGAGTCGGCGGAGGTGCTTTTGATAATTAAAACCGCACGGCCGCTGTTTCGAGAGCTCAGCGAAGAACTCGTGCGGCACCACACCTACGAACTTCCGGAGATCATCGCCATTCCGGTGGTGGACGGCTCCGAGGCGTATCTCGCGTGGCTCGATCGCGAACTCGCGCATGCATCGCGTGAGGAGCAGCCGTGATGTCGTCCGCACAGGTCGAAGTTAGAGCGACGCGCGCGCGGTACTGGGTCATTGTTTTTGCCATCGCGCTAGCGGTGCTCTCCTACGTGGATCGCGTGGCGCTTTCGAAAGCCGCACCGTACATCTCGCGCGATCTGCATCTCAGCAAAGAGCAGATGGGGTGGGTGCTGGGCGCGTTCGGCCTGGCGTACGCGCTGTTCGAAATTCCCGGCGGCTGGATGGGCGACTGGATGGGCCCGCGCAAGGTGCTGATGCGCATCGTGCTGTGGTGGTCGACGTTCACGGCGCTGATGGGCTGGATGTGGAACTTCCAGTCATTGTGGGTTGTGAACTTCCTGTTCGGCGCGGGTGAGGCTGGCGGTTTCCCGAACATCACGAAAGCGTTTAGCGTCTGGTTGCCGAAGCGCGAGCAGGTGCGCGCGCAAGGTTATCTTTGGACGGCCGCGCGGTGGGCGGGCTCCATAACGGCGCCGCTCGCGTTCTTCACCATCGGCCACGTGAACTGGCACTGGGCGTTCGTCATCTTTGGCCTGCCCGGCTTCCTTTGGGCGTTTCTGTTTTATCGCTGGTTTCACGACAACCCGCGCGACCATCCATCCGTCAATGCCGCCGAGCTCGCGCTGTTATCGGACGTGCCCCGCACCGCGGCCGGCCATGGCAACGTGCCGTGGTTAAAACTGGTGAGCACGCGGTCCGTGCCGCTGCTTTGGGTGCAGTATTTCTGTTTATCGTTCCCCTGGTACTTCTACATTACGTGGCTGCCGACGTATCTCCTCGAATACCGGCACGTCAGCCCCGCGCGCGCGTCGTGGCTCGGGATGCTGCCGCTGTTCTTCGGTGGAATGGGCTCGCTGATTTCTGGCGTCGTGACCAGCCGCCTGTCGGTGGCAACCGGCAACACGCGGCTCAGCCGGCGTGTGATGGCGTGTACCGGTTTTTTGGGGGCGTCTATCATGCTGACGGTTTCCATCCAACTCGCCAGCCCTCTGGCGGCGATGATTGCGATGGGACTGGCCAGTTTCTGCAACGACCTGGTGATGCCGCCCGCGTGGGCCGCCTGCATGGACATTGGCGGCAAGTACGCTGGAACCGTGGCCGGGTCCATGAATATGATGGGCAATCTGGCAGGCTTTGCGGCGCCGGTGCTCGGGGGTCTAATTCTGCAGCAGACCGGCGGAAACTGGAACCTGTTCCTGTATATTATGGCCGGCACTTATTTGGTTGGAACGCTGTGCTGGCCGTTCATCGACCCCGTCACAGCGCTGGAACGCGAATAATTCGTCCCGCCTGCGAACCGGGCACGGCGGCATGGCAGCCGCCGGCCTGGTCCCGGTCCACAGAAAAGCGAACCTCCGAGTTCGCCGGTGCTCCTCGTTCTGGCCTCCTTGCAACGTCGCGCCTCAGGACGACAGGACGGGCGCGGTAGACGACAGAGCCGAGTTTCGCGTCAACCAAAGCAGGCTGGAGGCCAATTCGCGAATTCAATGAGTTAGCGCTCAAGTGCGCCGGGAACTCTGAAGTTCTTACTTATTGCCCTGCAAATTTGACTAGGATTGCTCAGCAGAAACTGCTGCATCCGGCGCCGCGCGGTCAGCGAAACGAAGCCATTTCGCGATGCAGGATGATAAATCGTGCAATTCTATGGGCTTGACGAGGTGGTCGTCCATGCCGGCGGCCAGACAACGGTCGCGGTCGCGCGCGAGCGCGTTGGCAGTGAGCGCGATCATCGGCACTCGAACGCCGGCAGGTTCATGCCCGCGAATCGCGGCGGCCGCCTCGTATCCATCCATTTCCGGCATTTGACAGTCCATCAGGATCAAATCGTAACTGGATGCGGAAGCTGCCGCGACCGCGGCGTTCCCGTTTAAGACTACATCGGCGGTGCAGCCCAGCTTTTCAAGCATACGCAACGCGACCTTGCGGTTGACGGCGTTATCTTCGGCGAGCAATACGTGCGCGCCGAAGCGCAGAAACGGCGCAGGCGCCGGTGCGAAAGCCGTTTCCAGAGCCGCAATGACCTGCGCGTCTGTCGCGGCGGCGGGAACGTGCAGCATGTGATCCGCGGCGGCTTGCAGTTCCGCGCCGATGGCGAACAAACGAACCGAACCGTGCCATTCGACCGCGCAGGACAGCGCTAACACATCCAGCCCAGGCAATGACGCATCCGCGACGACGGCACAGTGGGTTCGTTTTGCCGCGGCGGAAATCGCACCGTGGGCGGACGCCGCGTCCGCCATCTCCGAAACGCGTACGCCGGCAACACGCAGCGCGGCGCAGAGCTGCGGCCGCAAACGCGGGTGCTCTCCAATGAGGAACACGTGCAGATCTCGGGGCAGTGCCGCGGGCCGGATCGCACAGGTTTCCGTCACAGCTAGCGGGAGCGAAAACCAGAACACCGATCCATGGCCAGGTTCGCTATGGACTCCAATCTCCCCGCCCATCAATTCCACCAGTCGCTTGCTGATGGCTAGCCCCAGCCCCGTGCCGCCGTATTTGCGCGTGGTGGAGGTGTCCGCCTGCATAAAGCTG
>JAICMB010000355.1 GCA_025929455.1 Bryobacteraceae bacterium
GGCGGCATTTCCAAAACGAACGGGGTGCGCTCGCTTTTGAGAACCGACGATTTGAGCAGACGCGCGGTGAATATGGCCGCGGCAAAGCCCAGCACGTAAAGGCCGAGCATGGCGGCGGCTTGCGTGCCGAGGACTGGGCCCAGGACCGGCCGCTCCACGATGAATGCCGCGATGATGAGGGTGTAAACGGGTAACCGCGCCGAGCACGTCATAAAGGGCGCGATCATTATGGTGGCCAACCGGTCGCGCTTGTTCTCGATGGTGCGAGTGGCCATGATGGCGGGAACGGCGCACGCATACGCGGAAAGAAGCGGGATGAAGGATTTGCCCTGCAGCCCGAATTTGCGCATGGTGCGATCGGCGATCAACGCGGCACGTGCGAGATAGCCGGAATCTTCGAGGATGCCGATAAACAGGAACAGCAGCAGTATCTGCGGCAGAAAAACAACAACGGAGCCGACGCCGGTCCACACGCCGTCAATCAGCAGGGAGGTCAAGATGCCGTGCGGCAGCAGCGTGGCCACCCAGGCGCCGGTCGACTGAATCGCAATTTGCAGCGCGTCCATGATGGGCCGCGCGCCGGCGAAGATGGTCTGAAAAACCGCGACCACGACAGCCAGGAAAATCAGCGGCCCGGCAACCGGGTGCAGGAAGATGCGGTCGAGCCGCCGCGTCCAGAGCGGTGGATCGGGCGATTGATAGGCCGCACCGCCGCCGATTTCACTGGCCCATTCGCGGCACTTCGGCACGTCGTGCAACACCGGCAACTGCACCAACGGAGGTTGCACGGCAGCGCGGCCTCCGGCGGTGCCTTCGATGAAGCGGAAAATCTTGTCGACTCCCTCGCCCTGCGCGGCGCTGACCAGGGCGACGGGTGCGCCCAACCGCATCGCGAGGGCGGCGGTATCGACCTGCCCTCCGCGATTGCGCAGATCGTCGGCCATATTGAGGATGATTAGCGTCGGCAGTTTCAGGCTGAGGATTGGCGCGGCCAACAGCAAGTGGCGGCCGAGATTCGTGGAGTCGAGAATCAGCAGCACGGCGTCGGGCTTCGGCACATCGTGCATGCGGCCGAGCAGGACGTCGTGGGTGACCTGCTCGTCTTCGGAGCGCGGCTGCAAGCTATATACACCGGGCAGGTCTACGAGGATTACCTCGCGGGGGATACCGACCTTGGCGCGTCCGATGTGGTGCTCGACGGTCACGCCCGGGAAATTGGCGACCTTCTGGCGTAGGCCGGTCAGGCGGTTAAATAGAGTACTCTTGCCGGAGTTGGGCGGGCCTACGATGGCGACCACGTGGGGCGGGGCATGCCTCGCATGAATGGAGGTGTCGATGGCGCATCCGGCGGCGCAACCGTGGCACTTGTTCATGAGGCGGTCTTGAGCGCTGCAGCGGCGGAGCGGCGCAGGATCAGGCGGGCGGCGGTTTCGCGGCGGAGTGCGATTTCAGAGCCGTCGACGCGAAATACGCGAGGGTCGCCGCCGGGCGCGCTACCGCCGCGCGTAACGCGTGCGCCGGGCAGAAAACCCAATTCCATCAATCGCCTGGCGATGTCCTCAGGGAGCTCGATACGGTCCAGAACGCCGTGTTCGCCTTTTCTGAGTTCGGCCAGGGTAGCGGGGGCAGAGCGACCCGCGTGCCGCGCCTTTTTGAAACTCAGTTGCAGCATGACCTCAGTATGCGATTCAGGGCAGGCATAGTCAAGGCTTCCACAAGGAAAAACGCGACCATAACGGTCGTAGTTTCCGATCGCGACGCGGAATATTTGTGAGCACATCGCTTGACAACTATGCACTCATATTTTATACTTATGATGTAGTAGTTATACACGGAGATAAATGAACATGCCTCTTGTAAAACATAGTTTCCCAGACATTGAAGAGTTCCCCGCCTCATTGCGGGTTTTCCAGGATACGGTGAGCCGGCTGTTCGACCAAAACACCACGCGACCGTGGGTTCCCCCGGTCGACATCTTCGAAACCGAAAACGAACTGATCCTCAAAGCCGACCTCCCCGACGTGAACATGGCCGACCTTGATATTCAACTCGAGAACGGCACCTTAACCGTCAAGGGAGAGCGCAAGTTCGAGCGTGAGGCAGGCAACGGCTATCACCGCATCGAGCGCAGTTATGGCGCGTTCACGCGCTCGTTTACACTGCCGGACATCATCGACCCGGAGAAGGTGGACGCGAAATTCGCCAACGGTGTGCTCACGGTTACGGTGGCGAAGAAAGAACTGGCCAAACCCCGCACAATTAAGGTGCAGGTGAACAACAACTAACGCGGGCGAACCGCAAACGCGGCGTCCTCGTCTAATGAAGTGGGGGCGGGCAGGTCGTAACGGCCTCGCCCGCCTTTATTGCATATGAACAGAGTCAAGACCGTACTTCTACTCGGACTACTCAGCGGCGTGCTGCTGTTTCTCGGAGAACTGTTCGGCGGGCGGATAGGGCTTTACTACGGCCTCGGGTTCGCGATTTTGATGAACATCGCCGGCTATTTCTTCTCCGATAAGATCGCGCTGGCGACCTATCACGCGCAGCCGGTGACGCCTATGGAAAACCCGGACGTGTACCGCCGCGTGTTCCCGATCGTGCAGAACCTGTGCCAGCGCATGGGCCTGCCCATGCCGAAGCTGTGGTTGATTGACGATCCATCGCCGAACGCGTTCGCGACGGGGCGCAATCCGGAACACGCCTCGGTGGCGTTTACGGCGGGCATTCTGCAACTGATGAACGACGGCGAGATCGAGGGCGTTGTCGCACATGAGCTGGGGCACGTGAAGAACCGCGATATTCTGATCAGCTCAGTTGCGGCGGTGCTCGCGAGCGCGATTACGGTGCTGGCGCGCATTGCCGGATATTCGGCGATGTTCGGAGGCGGCCGCCGCAGCGATGACGAGGAAGGCGGCGGATTTGCCGCGCTAGCCATGATGATTCTCGCACCCATTGCGGCACTGCTGATTCAGATGGCGATTTCGCGCACGCGCGAGTACGCGGCAGATCAGACCTCGGCCAACGTGACGCGCGAACCGGGCGAGCTGATTTCGGCGCTCGGAAAGCTGGAGACCTATTCGAAGCAGATTCCCATGGCCGACGCGACGCCCTCGACGGCGCACCTGTTCATCGTGCAGCCGTTCACCGGCGCGGCTCTGATGAAGCTGTTTTCGACACACCCTTCGACGGAGAACCGCATTCAGCGGCTGGAGGAATGGCGGCCCACGCATTGAGGGCGAGGCCCGTTGTTCGCGTGAATTGGAAGGGGGCGGACCGCGCCGCCTCCGGGCATCCCTGGATTTTCACAAGCGACGTTATCGATCGTGGACCGACTGCGCCGGGCGATGCCGTTACGGTGCTTGATCCGCGCGGGCGCGTGATCGGGACGGCGCACTACAGCTCGACATCGCAGATCTGTTTGCGGCTCCTCGCGGACACCGCGGTAGAGATCGACCGCGCGTTTTACCGAATGCGCATTGCGGCCGCGCAGGCGTATCGCAACCGCGTCGCGGGCGGCGAGAACGCCTACCGGCTGGTGTATGCGGACGCGGATCTGCTGCCGGGACTGATCGTCGACCGCTACGCGGATTGTTTTGTCATTCAGACGCTAGACCAGGGCATGGACCGCGCGCGCGGCGACATCGTGGCGTGTCTCGAGGAAAGGTACGCCCCGCGGGCCATCGTGGCTCGCAACGATGCGGCGGTGCGCAAGCATGAGTCGCTGCCGCTCGACATTGCGGTGGTCGCGGGCGAACTGGCGGGACCGGTCGAGATTCGCATGAAGGGACTCCAGATGACCGCCGATCTGCTTGCGGGGCAGAAGACGGGCGTGTATCTGGACCAGCGCGAGAACTACCGCGCCGCGGCTGAATACGCGCACGGCCGCGCGCTCGACTGTTTTACGTCAACCGGCGGGTTTGCGCTGCACATGGCCGCGCGATGTGAGTCTGTAATTGCGATCGACAGCTCGGCAGCAGCGCTTGTGACCGCGCGCGATAATGCCGCCCGGAACGGCATCGGGAACATCGATTGGCGGGAAGCGAACGTGTTTGACGCGCTGGCGGCATATGCGGTTGGGAAGGCGCGGTTCGATACGGTGGTACTCGATCCGCCGGCGTTCGCAAAATCGAGAGCGAACGTGGACGCGGCGGCGCGCGCGTATAAGGAGATCAACCTGCGCGCGCTGAAGCTGCTGGGCGGGGGCGGCATGCTGGTGTCGTGTTCGTGCTCGCATCATGTGAGCGAGGCCATGCTGATGGAGATCGTGGCCGCGGCCTCGCTCGATGCCGGAAGGAAGCTGCGCGTAGTGGAGCGGCGCATGCAGGCGCGCGATCATCCGGTGCTGTTGACCGTGCCGGAGACGCTGTATTTGAAGTGTTCCATCTTCGAAGTCACGTCAGCCGGAAGTTGATCTCGATCGTTGCCTGCACATCTACTGGCACGCCCTTTTTATGACCGGGCGTGAAGCGCCACTGCTCGACCGCTTTGATCAC
>JAICMB010000115.1 GCA_025929455.1 Bryobacteraceae bacterium
AGCGGGAGCACGACGTAGTTCACGCGCGCATCCATAAAGTTTTTGAAGAAGATCTTCTTTGTGCCCTTGGCCTGATGGATGCGTGGATCATTCGGCAGATTATCGGCAACGGCCTGATATCCATGGCGCAGATCGCCCGCACGATATGGCGAATCGGCCACCTCCATCGGAGAGGGTTGCCCTTTTTTCGATGGCTTGTCCACCGCCTGAAGCGGCAGAGCGTCCTGAATGGCGGGCACGTATTTCTGATAGAGCGCGAGATTGCGGCTCTCGACTTCGTTGCGGATCAGAATCGCCGCCTCGTATGACGTCTTCACGCCCAGCACACCGTCGAGATATGTCTCGTACGGCGCGAAGATCACGTCGATTTTGGGGTTTTTCAGATCGACCCAGGCGAGATCGCTTTTGTAGTAATCGTCGGTGAGCAGCGCGTCCGCTCGCAGCCGCAGGTATTTCGCGAACGCGCGATCCGTACTCAGCGCCGCGGCCTGGCGCAACAGGTTCGCGGCTCTGTCGAGAAACGGCCGGTATTGATCGTGATACGCGATCGTGCGTAGAGCGCTGCCTCGCTGGCGGATGATCGTGTACGGGCTGTAAATGGCGTCCTTTTGTTCGGGATGCGTCTTCACGTAGGCTTCGATGTTCTCGCGCGTCAGGCCTTTGGGATACAGCGCGCGGCCCGGCGGCATGGGCTCGTTGCCCACGAACGGCGTGTTGCCGTCCACCAGGTCCCAGCGGCAGCCGTTGATAATCAGAAAGCGGCGCAGATCCGGATCGGTAGTGTTTTTCACCAACTCCAGCGCTTCGGGATCGCTTTGCCGCCAATAGACATCGTCGATTTGATACGACGCCTGCACCAGCTTGTCAATCACGCTGCGCTGGCGGGCGTCGACCGATGTGGGATCGAGCGGCATTTTGACGGGCTTCCATTTTGCGAGCCGCTCTTTGAGGTCAGGCGCAATCTCCACGGCCGCTAATGCTAAGCTCAGCGCCGCCGCGATTGCAAGCACCCGTTTCATAAGCCTATGTTAACTTTCGCATCAGGTGTATCCTTCACCGCTTCTACTCACGTCAGGAAAAAAAGATGTTTCAACGCACAGCAGGAGTCCTGCATAAGCTCTCTCTTCTTGTGGTCTTCGCCGGCGCCGCAATGGCGGCAACGCTGCCCTATCTGCCGCGTTATGCCGTGATTCTCGAAGACCCGCCCGCGGCCACGTACGCCGCCGTCTCGCAAGGCCGCCCAAGTTTGCAAGTGATGGCGCCACACCGCGAAAGCATCAAGGCCGCGCAGGCCAAACTTCGCACGCAGATTGAAGCGCGCGGGCTGCGCATCACCGGCACGGTACAGACGGTGTTGAACGCAATCTTCGTCGAGGCTACGCCGCAGCAGGCGCAGGCGCTGCGCTCGCTGCCCGGAGTGAAAGGCGTCGCGCCGGTGCGGCGGTACCGGCCGCTGTTGAATGCTGCCGTGCAGGTGGTGAACGGGCAGGCCGCATGGGCCGCGCTGGGCGGTCAGAATAATGCCGGGCTCGGGATGAAGATCGGGATTCTCGATACCGGAATCGAGCCGACCCATCCTGCATTTCAGGACAGTTCCCTGACTGTTCCCGCCGGATACCCGAAGTGCGACAACGCGGCGGATTGCGCGTTCACGAATCATAAGATCATCGTGGCGCGCAGCTACGTGCCGCTGCTCGCGGAAGGATTCGCGCCGCCGGACGCGCCTGCGAACGCAGCGCCGGAAACGTATTCACGGCCGGATGACTACACCGTGCGCGATCACATCGGACATGGCACTGGCGTCGCATCCATCGCCGCGGGCAATACGAACACCGGGCCAAGCGCGACAATCACCGGCATCGCGCCCAAAGCGCAGATCGGCGTGTATAAGATTTTCGGCTCACCCGGAATCAACGATTTCAGCAGCGGCGACATTATCGTGCAGGCGCTCGAGGACGCGCTCAACGATGGCATGAACGTGGTGAGTCTTTCTCTCGGCGCACCCGCGTTGTCCGGTGCGCTCGCCAGCGGCGATGCATGCGGATTGCCCTCGGGACAGAGCTGCGATCCGGAGGCAGCGGCCGCCGAGAACGCTGTAAAAGCCGGCATGGTCGTTGTATCGGCCGCCGGTAACGAAGGCGCCGACGGTGAGAACCTAACCACCGCAACGCTCAGCACCATCGACTCGCCCGGCAGTGCGCCCTCCGTTATCTCGGTAGGCGCCAGCGAAAACGCGCACACCTGGGGTTTCGCGGTGCACTTGCAAGGCGGCGATGTGCCCTCCGGCCTGCAATCGATCGTCTCGGTTTACGGTAACGGTCCCAAACCGCCTTCACCGCTGGTGGCGCCGCTTGTGGATGTCGCGCAACTAGGCAATGACGGGCTGCTCTGCACGTCCATTCCAGCTAACTCCATGAACGGCGATATCGCGCTCGTCCAGCGCGGCACCTGTGATTTCTCGGTGAAAGTGCAGAACGCGGAAACGGCCGGCGCGATCGGAGTGATTTTCATCGACAACGTGAATGAGCCGCTCGATAACATCGCGCCCGATGTGGGGAACGCGACCATCCCTTCGGTCATCGTCGGTATGAGCGACGGTCAGAGCCTGAAAACGTTCATCGATGCGAATCCCAATCACCGCGTGCAGATTGACACCGTTCCGTTCGCCGTCGCATCCGATCCAAACTCCGTCACGGTCTTTTCGTCACGCGGTCCTTCGGTAGGAGACGCCCTCGCCAAGCCCGACCTGGTGGCGCCCGGCGATAACATCTACATGGCCGCGGAAACGAACGACAACCAGGGCGTCATGTACAGCGCCAGCGGCTATATCGTGGAGGGCGGCACGAGCTTCTCTACTCCGCTCACCGCGGGGGCGGCCGCTCTTGCGAAACAGAAATTTCCGAATATGACCGGCACGCAGGTGAAGTCAGCGTTGGTGAACAACGCCGCGCAGGTGATCACCGATACGAGCGTGCCTGCCAACGTGTTGTCCGTTGGCGCGGGCCGGCTCGATGCCGGTGCGGCAATGAATGCGATGGTCACGTCGGAGCCGTCGTCCATTTCCTTCGGCGTGCTGAACGGCATTACGCTGCCGGTACAGAAAAGCATTACGCTAACCAACACCGGGACCAGCGCCGTTAATCTTTTGCTTACGGTGCAGGGGACCGCGCTCAATGCGAGCACCACGCTCGCGCTCAGTCCCACGAGTGTTTCGCTCGCCCCCGGCCAGGCAACAAGCATCACGGCAACGCTCTCGGGAACTACGCCATCGGCGGGCGCCTACGACGGCAACATTGTCGTCAACGGCGCCTCGACCGGCATGCACATTCCGTTTCTTTATGTCGTCGGTAACGGCATTGTGAACGATATCGTCGGGCTGGTGGGCGATGGCGACGAGGGCACCGTGAACGCCGAGAACGAAGACCCACTGCTTTTCAAAGTGATCGACAAATATGGCGTGCCCGTCGCCAATACGGCAGTGACTTTCCGCGCCGGCCGCACGGGCGGACAGATCATCGGCGCCGACTCGACCACGGACGCCAACGGGATTGCCGGCGCGGATGTGAGGCTTGGCGGCAGCGCGGGGACGCAAACGTTTTACGGCGATGCGGGCGGGCTCGAAACGTCGTTCACAATTTTTGCGCGACTGAAACCGGTGATAGCGCAAGGCGGAATCGGCAATGCCGGCCTCGGCGCTACCGGACCGTTCGCGCCGGGCTCGTACATCTCGATTTACGGCGCGGCACTGAGCGATATTACGGATACGAACAGCAACGCGGCATATCTGCCCGTCGCGCTCGATGAGGTTTCGGTGAGCTTCGACGTGCCATCCGCGAATCTGAGCGTGCCTGGCCGCATTTCCTATGTCAGCTCGGGACAGGTGAATGTGCTAGTGCCATGGGAGCTCGCGGGACAGAGTTCGGCGGACATGAAAGTGCGCGTGGGCGAGTCGGTCAGCTCCATGACGACGATTCAGATTGCACCTGTTTCGCCGGCATTCTTCGTGAATAGCGGAACCGTTGCAGATGCCATCGATACGAGCGGCGCGCTGATCACGGCGGCGCATCCGGCGGTTCGAGGGCAGACCATCTCGCTATATGTGAATGGCTTGGGCGCCGTGTCGCAAACGCTCGAAAGCGGTTTCCCGTCACCGTCGAGTCCTCTCGTCATGACGACGACCACGCCGGCGGTGACGATCGCGGGGCGTCCCGTGCCGGTGTCGTTCAGCGGCTTGGCACCGGGCTACGCGGGCTTATATCAGGTCAACATTTCAGTACCGGTTGGATTGCCGACCGGTTCGCAGCCCATCACCATTGCAATCGGCGGCGTGACGTCGCAGCAGGCGACGATCCCGATCGGCTAGCGTCATGAGGCAGAAGTTCGTGGAGTAAGTGAGTATTACCCTGTCATAATCTTCGCTGCGCGCGCAGATTCTGCCGTGGGGCAGGCGTCCACGCCGGGGTACCGTCTGGGTCGGGGTCTCCAGACCCGCTTCGTCCGCTACAGGAAGCGGTCTGGAGTCGCCAACCGTAAAGCTGGGCATGAGCTATAAGGAGCTGGCTCTCGCGAGCACCCGGGGCATGCCGGGCCGCCATTGTGCGGCGGCGGACGAGGCCGATTGAAAATCGGCCGCAGGTTAAAAACCTGCCCCACAGTTTACGGAGCGATTGCCCGTGTTTTCTATATTCCTCGCATGTTCGCCGCAATCGGCGGACATGCTGACTGCTGACCTATTTGAGGCCGGCACCACCGGCATTGCCGAGGAACCCGGCGGGCTGCGCGCGTTTTTTGATGATGCCGCAGACCGTGCCGGGCTCGACGCGCGCTTCACGCGGTACGCGCCGCGATTTCGCGAAGAGCCCGCGCGGGACTGGGTGCGCGAGACACAGGAGGCGTGGCCGCCGCTGCTGGTCGGCAACCGGTTCTATCTGACTCCGCCATGGGACAGCCGGCCCACGCCCCCGTGCCGGCTACGTCTCGAAATAAATCCCGGTATGGCCTGCGGCACCGGCTACCATCCGTGCACTCAGATGTGTCTCGAAGGGCTGGAGCGTTATCTCGATCCCGGCGACACCGTGCTCGATGTTGGCGCGGGCTCCGGCATTCTCTCCAAAGCGGCCGCGCTGCTTGGCGCCGCGCGCGTGTATGCCTGCGACATCGATACCGGTGCGGTCCGCATCGCGCGCGCGGAAACGCCCGCTCTATTCTTCGCGGGATCGGCCGACGCCGTGCGCAGTGGCACCGCGTCGATCATCGTCGCCAATATCAGCAGCGCCGCCGTGGAGGAACTGCACCCCGAGTTCATGCGTGTGCTGCGGCCAGACGGCACGCTCATCGTGTCCGGCTTCGAAGAATGGGACTCGCCAGAAGGCTACGAGGCGTGCGAAGTCATTCGCCGCGATGGCTGGATGTGCCTTGTGATAAAGCTGGCGTTATGAAGGCTTTTGTTCTGGAGCATCCAGCGCCCGTCGACAGTAGTCCGCTGCACCTGATGGACGTACCGCGTCCGGAGCCTGGCCCCGGACAGATTGTGATCCGGGTGCGCGCCTGCGGCATCTGCCGCACCGACCTGCACGTAGTTGAAGGCGAGTTACCGACCCGCAAGATGCCGGTGATTCCCGGCCACCAGATCGTGGGCACTGTGGAATGGTGCGGCGAGGGCGCGAGGCGCTTCGTGCCCGGCGCCCGCGTCGGCGTGGCCTGGCTGCATCGCACCGACGGTGTGTGCGAGTTCTGCCGCTCCGGACGCGAGAACCTTTGCGATAACCCTGACTTCACCGGATACACCGTCGATGGAGGCTACGCGGAGTACGTGGCCGCGCCCGAGCAGTTCGTCTACGAGCTGCCGCCGGGCTTTTCCGATCTGCATGCCGCGCCGCTACTGTGCGCGGGGATTATCGGTTTCCGGTGTCTGCGCATGGCATCGGTTTCGCGCGGCGCGCGCCTGGGATTTTACGGATTCGGCGCCGCCGCGCATGTCGCGATTCAGGTGGCGCGGCACTGGGGTATCGAAGTGTACGCGTTCAGCCGCGACGAGAAGCACCGCAGCCTGGCGGCCGACCTCGGGGCGGTGTGGTTCGGCGGATCGTTCGATGAGCCGCCGCAGAAGCTCGACGCCGCCATCATCTTCGCGCCCGCCGGCGAGCTTGTGCCCGCGGCGCTGAAGGTGTTGAAGAAGGGCGGAACGGTGGTGCTGGGCGGCATTCACATGTCGCCCATTCCGCAGATGGACTATGGCCTGCTGTACGGCGAGCGTGTGGTGCGCAGCGTCGCCAATAATACGCGCCAGGACGGTGAGGATTTCCTGCGGGTTGCGGCGGAAATTCCGGTGCACACGGAAACGATCCTGTTCCCGCTAGAGCAGGCGAACGCGGCGCTACAGTCGCTCAAGCACGATCAGATCCGCGGCGCGGCGGTGCTGCAGATCGGGTAATCTCTTGCGGCCGCGGGCAGGGTCGAAAACCCGCTGAGCGATCGTGTGTCGGCGCGCGAGGCGGGTCTGGAGACCCGCGGCAGGCACTGAGGGGCAGCCAGCAAGACTGGCCGCCCCACTGGCATCGCGCTACGTGGCCGCCCGCGCGAGTCAACGTCGTCGCGGCTACTTATGGACGAAATTACCCTCTCTTTCGCCATATCACAGCGGCTTTTTGCGAAACTTATTACGCCAATAGAGAGTCGGATGAACACTCGTAAAATGCAAACGAGTCCCGGTTGAAAGAAATCGGACCAATTAAACGGGAATTAACGGAAGGAGTGTTTCATGGATCCCAAGGCAAGGTGTTTCGGGCCTACACAGGGTCAGGTATGGCGGGCGCTCTGCTCCGCCGCCGTAATGGCTTTGATGGTGATGCCTGTTTCACGAGCGGAAGTCAGGAATAAATCCGATTTCTGCAATGAAATCGGTAAAGTATTTCAGGCGTCGTCCGGCGTACAGATGTATTGTTTTGGACCGCAGCGCAATGGCGCCGCAAACCCTGCCGTTGTCAATCCCCTTAACCTACAGGGGACGGCCAACGTGGACGCCGCCAACCAGGCGGAGGATCGCACCGGGTCGGGAGCGTACGTAGGCGGCCAGTCGGAGACTTCTATCGCCGCAGCTGGAAATTACGTCGTAGAAGCATGGAACGATGGAACCGGCTTCTTTGCCGAGTGCGGCTCACCGATGTATAAGGAGGAACTGACTGGCTATAGTTTTTCGGCGGACGGGGGAAAGACCTTTACCGACTACGGGGGCCTGCCGAATAACGACTGTTTCAACTCGCGGTGGCAAGGCGACCCCAGTGTTGGGGTGTATAGAAATTCGGGATTTACGTATTTCTACATCTCCAGCCTGTTTTCGAATCCTAGCGGCTTGACCGTAGCTGTGAGCGCCTGTCAGGTAACCGGGAACACGTTAGCATGCGGTCAGCCTACTATTGTGGCGACGAGTTCATGCGGCGGCTGTGGTTTCAGTGCGCTCGACAAGGATTTTCTTGCGGTAGATCGCGCCAGGAAGAGGTTGTACATTACCTTCACGGACTTTGTCGCGCCTGGCGCAGGTCAGATTGAGATGGCGGCATGTGATATCGCGAACCCACTAGCGCCGGTCTGCAGCAACGGAAGCAGTTTCGGACAGCCGTATGTGACTGTACAGCCCGGCGATACCGTGAATTTTTGCGAATACGAGGGAGCCTATCCGGCAGTCGATCGAGTATCAGGGGACGTTTATGTCGGATACGAGTATAACTGGGCTACAAACGTCTTCAGTTTCGGTAGCTGCGTTACTTCAATTTCCACACAAGTAGTGGTGACTAGGGTACCGGCGCGCTGTCTGCCGATCCCTGAAAGCGGCAGCTCGCCGTGTTCCCCTCCGTTCCGCAGCAATTCGAACATCATCGTCTCAACGGATGCGACGTTCGTCCCCGGGTATAACCGGTTCATGATGAATGACTTTCCTCGCATCGCAGTAAGTCATTCGCATGGGACGGTGACCTTAGTTTGGAATGACGCGAGACGCAGGCCGCTGGGCGACATATTTATGCAGAGTTACACGCTCGGCGGTCTCGTTCCGGTACAGTTCTCGCCGGTACGTCTCAACGGCGACACCGGACCGGGCGACATGCACACCATGCCGGCGCTGAAGAACGGGTCACCTACGGGCCTGCTCAACGTCACATGGTACGACCGGCGAGGGGCGAATGCCGGCACGGGCAAGACGGACGTTTTCGGGGTCATCAATGTAAGTCCGCTGACCACAACCACACCCACGAACCATCGCTTCACGAACGTAACCACGGATTGGCTCGCGACCAGCTCCGTGATCGTTCCGAACTTTGGCGATTATACCGACAACTGGGTTTCGAATTCGGGCGTTCTATATGTGACCTGGTCGGACGGACGGACGGGTGTCCCACAACCCGAAGTGGCCCACGTCGCGGTGCAATGACGGAGCGGCGAGTACGCCTGCTGGAGCGGCGCTACACGCCCCAGCAGTAGTCTTCGACGGCTTTTTCGATGGACTCGTCCTGCTCGGTGAGGCGCATGATCTCGAGGCGTATTGCGTCGATCAGCGCCCGCCAGCAGGCCTCGATGATGTTGTCGGAAACGCCCACCGTGCTCCAACTCTTGCGGTG
>JAICMB010000714.1 GCA_025929455.1 Bryobacteraceae bacterium
CTGCTGGACAACAACCTGATATGCCGGATCTAGGTTTCCGATGCGTGGTTCGCTGCGCGGAAGGATCCGGAAATCCAGCCGATATGAATCGGGTTGCTGTGCGTAACATGATATGTTACACTTCGGATCGTGATCAGGACATTCCGGCATCGAGGTGTCGAGAACTTCTTCCTGACCGGCTCAAAAGCGGGCATCCAGCCAAAACACGCGGCCCGGTTACGGATTCTGCTTACGACGCTGAATCTGGCCTCTACTCCACTGGACATGAAACGAGACGGCTGGGGATGGCATCCGCTGAAGGGGAACTTGATTGGCCACTGGGCTGTAAGCGTCAGCGGCAACTGGAGATTGACGTTCAGCTTCGAGGGTGAGGACGCAATTCTCGTTGATTACCAGGATTATCATTAGAGGCGCGACAACGATGGCGATGATGCACAACCCGGCAAGTCCAGGTGAACTGCTCAGAGAATTCCTCGGCAGCAGAAGCGCCGCTCAGCTCGCCAGGCATATCGGCGTGGCGAGGGCGACCATCTCCCGCATTCTGAATGGCCGCACCGCGGTGACGATGGATCTGAGTATCCGGCTGGGCGCGGCGCTGGCGCTCTCACCCGATTTTTTTGCGAAGGCTCAACTCCAGTACGACCTGTGGGTGGAGTCGCAGAAGAAGCGACAGAAGATCGGGCCGCTGGTGGCCTGAGGCGCGCATCCAAGCCCCGTGAGCGAGTGATAGAGTCAACTTGGGATGACCTCTGCAAACTCCGATTCTGAACTCTTTCAGTTATTGCGCGAAAAGCTTTTCACCGCGGTGCTTGGCGACATTCTCGACCGGGAAGGTCATTGGCGCCAGTTCCTGCCGCAGCCCATCAAACCGCTCGACCCCGCTTATCGCGTGGTGGGGCGCGCATTCCCGGTGCGCATCGAGGATGTACACGGGCCGCAGGGCCGGCCATTCGGTCGACTCACGGAGGCGCTGGATGCGATCGAGCCTGGCGAAGTGTATGTGGCCACGGGCGGCTCAATGAACTGCGCCGCGTGGGGGGAAATTCTGACGGCCACGGCGCGCACCCGCGGTGGAGCGGGCGCGGTGATCGACGGCTATCATCGCGACACGCCGCGCGTGCTGGAGCAGAAGTGGCCGGTCTTCAGCCGCGGCAGCTTTGCCCAGGATGCCGGCGTGCGATCGAGCGTGGGGGAGTTTGGCTGCGCGGTTGAAATCGGCGGAGTCGGCGTCGCGCCGGGCGATCTGATCTTTGGAGACATCGACGGCGTGGTGGTGATTCCGCGCTCCGCCGAGCGGCGGGTGATCGAACTGGCTCTGGAAAAAGTTGCCGGCGAAAAAGTGGTGCGCCGCGAAATCGAATCGGGCTCAACCAGCACCGATGTTTTTGACCGCTACGGAATTCTGTGATCCGCGCGGAAGCGCTTCTTAACTGGGGGATGATTACTGTGCAATGGAATGACCGCGTCGCCAAGGCTTTCTCACTCGATGGGCAGTTGGCGATTATCACCGGGGGCGGCACCGGCCTGGGATTTGCAATGGCCTCGTGCCTGGCGACCTCGGGAGCGCGTGTGGTGATCGCCGGCCGCCGCGCTGACGTGCTTCAGGATGCGGCGGCCCGCCTGGGCGGCAACGTCTTCGCGGAGCAGTACGACGTGACGGAGCTGGAAAGCGCGCAGGCATTCGTCGCACGGGTGGAAGAGCGCTATGGCGCGCCGGCGATTCTGATTAACAACGCCGGCGTTCATGTGAAGAAGACGCTCGAGGAGCACACCATCGAGGACTTTCACAGCATCCTTGCCACGCATGTGGAAGGCGCATTTGCGATCACGCGGGCGGTGGCGCCGGCGATGAAGCGGGCGGGACGCGGCAGCATTCTTTTTACGGCCTCGATGAGCTCGCTCATCGGCATGCCACGGATCGTGGCGTATTCCGCGGCCAAGTCGGCTTATCTGGGAATGGTGCGGTCGCTGGCGGCCGAACTCGGAGGTTTCAACGTTCGGGTGAACGCCATTGCGCCAGGGTGGATAGAAACGCCGATGCTGCATCAGGCTCTCGATGGCGATCCAGAGCGGCGGCAGAAGATAATCGATCGCACGCCTCAGCAGCGTTTCGGCTTGCCCGAAGATATCGGCTGGGCGGCGGCGTTTCTCTGCTCGCCCGCGGCCTCGTTTATCAATGGCGTGGTGCTGCCGGTGGATGGCGGAGCCAGTATCGGCTTCTGATTTCTTCCCAGGTCTC
>JAICMB010000452.1 GCA_025929455.1 Bryobacteraceae bacterium
ACGGCGGGGTCCTCCTAGACCGCGTCGTGACGGTCGGGCGCGCACCGCGCCTGTGTTATATTTGAAGCGAAATTGCCGTCCACGTGGGCCTGTGGCGCAGTTGGGAGCGCGCTTCCATGGCATGGAAGAGGTCGAGAGTTCGAATCTCTCCAGGTCCACCAAATCCAGTTTCAACGGCTTTGCGCCAACAACTGCGGTAGCCTCGCCTCCAACCGTCTTAACAACACGAGTCCGAGCGCTACCTTGATTCCAGATATCCCATACGGCGACGGTTTTGACCCGTGCGCTCGTCTCAGGACTGAAAATAATGCTGCCTGCGTCGCCGGTGTGAGTCCTCCATCAGTGCGAACGGTGCGACGATATCGCAGCCAAGTTGCTAGGAATAACAGGTGGGCCCTCACGGGATTGGGCATCTCGAATCAATTACCTACTCACAGTCATAAGCAGAACGGCACTTACAGAGTCACAGTTACGGGATCGATCGCGACCGCGCGCCCGTATCCGGCACATCCGTTACTCGCAGCCTATTGGCACAATCGTTGCCGTTCCTGGGCAGCCGGCAAGACCGGCCGCCCCACTCCGGAGTCATCAGCGTCCGATGAGGTTCATCTCACGCCCCACTCGCGTTGCGATTTCGAGCGCGTGGTCGAGCATATCGCGCGTGTGCGTTGCCGTAACGATGGTACGAATGCGCGCTTTGCCTTTCGGCACCGTCGGGAAACCGATGCCGGTCGCGAGCAAGCCGTTCTCAAACAGCCGCCGCGAGAACTCGTGCGCCTGGGCCGCTTCGCCCACCATGATCGGCGTGATCGGAGTCTCGCTCGTGCCGGTATTGAACCCCGCCGCCGAGAGCGCGCCCTTGAAGTAGCCCGTGTTCTCCCATAGGCGCGCGATGCGCTCGGGTTCGTTCTCGAGAATATCGAAAGCCGCGCTACAGGCCGCCGCCACGCCGGGCGGGTGCGAGGTCGAGAACAAAAACGGCCTCGCGCGGTGATGCAGATAGTCGATCAGATCGCGGCTGCCGCACACAAATCCACCAAGGACGCCGATGGCTTTCGACAGCGTGCCAACCTGAATATCGACGCGCCCGTGCAGATTGAAATGATCCACCGTGCCGCGTCCGTTCCGGCCCAGCACGCCGGACGAGTGCGCGTCGTCGATCATCATGATGGCGCCGTGCCGCTCCGCCGCTTCCACCAGCGCGGGCAGCGGCGCGATATCGCCGTCCATGCTGAACACTCCGTCGGTGATCAGCAACTTGCGGCCGGGCTGGTTGTCGAGTTCCGAGAGAATGCGTTCCGCGGCAGCGGCATCGCGGTGCGGGAATACGTGAATCTTGGCCTTCGACAAGCGGCAGCCGTCGATGATGCTGGCATGATTCAGTTCGTCGGAGATGATGTGATCCTCCGGCGTGAGCACGGCCTGCACGGTGCCGGCGTTCGCGGTAAAGCCCGACTGAAACACGACACACGCTTCGACGTTTTTGAAGAGCGCGATCTTGCGCTCCAACTCCATGTGCACGTCCATGGTGCCTGAGATGGTACGCACCGCGCCCGAGCCCGCGCCGTAGCGCTTCGTGGCCTCGACCGCCGCCTCAATCAGTTTCGGGTGGTCCGCAAGCCCGAGATAGTTATTGCTCGCGAGATTGATGACTTCGCGCCCGTCGAATTTCGTGACCGGTTCGCACGCGGCCTGCAACACGCGCAGGCGCTGATACGTACCTGCCTTCCGAAAGTTCTCAAGCTGATCGGATAAATACGAAAGAGGGTTCGCGCGGCCTGTCGTGGTGCTCATGACCAGTCTAGAATCACTTTAACGCCCTCCCCGCGCTCCAGCACATCGAAGGCTTGCTCAAACTCCGAGTAGTGGAAGTGATGCGTGATGAGCGGCCGCAGGTCAACCTTGTTATCGAGCAGGAATCGCTCACACTGATACCAGGTCTCAAACATCAGGCGGCCGTTGATGCCGCGCACCGTCGCCGCCTTGAAGATGATCGCTTCAGAAAGATTCAGTCCCACATCGCCCGCGGGGATTCCAAGCAGCGCGACTTCGCCGCCGGGCCGGATCAGTTCGAACGCGCTGCGAATGCCCGCCACGCTGCCCGACATTTCGAGCGCGACGTCGACACCGATACCCTCCGGAGTCGTGGCGAGAAACTGTTCCTTCCACCCGTCGCATGCGGGATCGAACACCGCGCTCGCGCCGTAGTCGTGCGCCAGCCGCCGTTTGCGCTCGTTCGGTTCCACGGCCACCACGCTCAGCGCGCCCGCCGCTTCTGCGATTTTGCACGCAATCAAACCGATTGCACCCGCACCGATCACAGCCACGGATTTTCCCGCTACAGCCTGCGCCATCACGGTGTGCATGGCATTGCCGTACGGATCGAAAATTGCGGCGACGTCGTCCGGAATGCCGGGCTTGACCTTCCAGACATTGCTCTGCGGCATCGTCATGTACTGCGCGAAACAGCCGTTGCGATCGACGCCGATGATCTGCACGCTACGGCAGATATGGCCCTGCCCGGTGCGGCAGAAATAGCAGTGCCCGCAGCCGATGTGGCCTTCGCCGGAAACGATGTCGCCGGGCTTGAAGCCTTGCACCAACTCGCCGGTGCGCTCCACCACGCCCATGAATTCGTGCCCGATAATGAGCGGCGGGTGTACGCGGCGCGCGGCCCATTCATCCCACGCGTAAATGTGCACGTCTGTTCCGCACACGCCCGTTTTGCGGATGCGAATGAGGACGTCGGTTTTTCCGGGTTCGGGGACGGGAGCGTCGGCCAAAGCGAAACCCCGCTCAGGGGACCGCTTCTGAAGGGCCGGCATCGTTTGGCTCATGTTGGGGAAAGGAGCGCCATGCGGCAACTCCTGTCCCAATGGTAACGAACGGTGCGAGGCTAGTCTTTCAGCTTGAAATAGAAGACGTTGCCCGCTTCCTTGATGGTGTAGTCGGCGGGGATTTGGAACAGCGCCGGGTCGGGTTCGGCGCGCTGGATGTTCTGCAGCCGAGACACGGTCTCGCCGATCCGCGGATCGGAATGCTTGCTCATCACGACCGTTTGCAGCTCGGGCGAGTACCAGGTTTCGGTCACCAGTTCGATGGGGCGGTCGTTTCCGGCTTCCCCGGCACCGATCGTAATAGTCATTCGCTTGCCTTCCGCGATGATGCCGTCGAACGCCTGCGTGCCGAGCGAGACGGTGTTTCCGCTGCGTTTTTCCGCTTCGAGCTTGCTTAGAAAGGCCATCCTGGCCGGCGGGCCACCGGCGGCCTTCATCTTCGCAATCTCTTGCGGCGATGCCATCGCGGCCTCTTGAATACCGATGCCGCCTGTCGGATGCGGTGGCTCCGGTGGCGTCTTCATCGCTGTGCGGTCGTCGGGGTTGAGCACGTAGCGTGTTCCAGCAACGGTGTCGCGAATAAAAACGAGGTTCGTCTTGGAGCCGGATAGCGGGCCGTTGGCGCCGATGGCTTCCTCGCGGCGAGTGCGGCCCTGGCTATCGCGGGCGACGTGCGTGGTGGTCACGCGATGGATGCGATTGCCGTCGGCGAGATTCTGCGTGAACTCGGTGACGGCGTCGGCGGTGAATGGCGCGTTTGCGACCGGTTTCAAGTCTGCTTCGATGCCGCCGACGGCCATCGTAACGGCGGCGCCGAGGTGTGGAGGTGGAACGGCGTCGATCACGACTTTACGCTGGATCAGGACGTCTTTCTGCGCGTAGACGCACGCGCAG
>JAICMB010000462.1 GCA_025929455.1 Bryobacteraceae bacterium
ATGCCGGTGACGTTAGCAGGCCTGAAGCCTTGCTTTTCGACGTGAACGGTATATTCTCCAACCGGAAGGTTCGGCGCGACGTACTCGCCGGATTCGTTGGTCGTGAGCGCCAGCGCGATATTTGTTGACGTATTCGTGACGGCCACTTTCGCGCCCGGAACGACGGCGCCGGAAATATCGCGAACGCTTCCGGAAATCGTGCCGCGCTCGGATTGCGCGAATGCCAAGGTGCAGGCCAGGGCAGTCAGCGCAATGAGTCGGAACCAGCCCGCGGGTTTACCAAACATATAAATTTCCCCTTCCAACAAAGCAGCCACCGACAAAGCAGGCGGCGCAGTTTGGGCTATCGTATCACGGCTGCAGGGGATTTGCGCGGCAGATTCAAGCCATTTAATGGCGGGTTATGCGAGCACTGGTGTGCGTCGATTTTGGTGTTTGGCGGCGTACATGCGATGATCGGCTTCGGCCAGCAGCGATTCCGCATCGGCGCCGTCGAAGGGGGACACGGCTACGCCAACGCTCAAGGTGAGGATGTCTTCTCCGCACACATCGCGGCCCGCGGCGCGCACGGCTTCCTGCAAAACCTGAAGGCGGTCGTCAATGCCGGCGCTGGACATGCCCGGCATGACGAGCACGAATTCATCACCGCCCATGCGCGCGACGTAATCGTACTCGCGGCAGTAATAACGAAAGCCGGCCGCTACCAGCTGCAAAACGCGATTGCCTTCGAGGTGCCCGAAGCGGTCGTTAATTTGTTTAAAGCCGTCGAGGTCTGCCACGACGATGGCAAGCGGAGTATTGCCGCGCGCGGATCGCTGAATTTCCGCATCCAGGTGCACGAATAACGAGCGGGCGTTCGGTAGTCCGGTCAGGTAATCGGTGGTGGCGCAATCTTCGGCTTGCCGGTATTTCAACGCGTTCTCGACGGCGATAGCGACCTTCGGCGTGATGGCGAGCAGCACGCGCAGGTTGTCGCGATCGAAACTGCCGGGCGCGGCACGATAGAGCGTGATCGCGCCCACAACCGCATCGACGCCTTGCAGCGGAACGGAGATGGCGGACCGCAGCCGTGTGACGGACGTCTCCGCGGCGAAGCAGATGTCGAGCGCGGGGTCGCCGTTCACGACCGGCGTCGCGGTTTTTGAGACCCAGCCGGACACACCTTCGCCGGCCGGAATGGCGAGTGACGCGAGCAGGCGGAAATCATCGCCGCTGGCGTGCTCGGGAACGAGGCTACCGTCTTTATTGACATAGACGGCGATGGCATCGAACGGAACGATACGCTTAAGCCGCACGGCGAGAACCGAGAGCGTTTCGTTGAGGCTGAGCGAGTTGCCCAGATCCTGCGTGATCTCAAACAACGCCTGCACTTCATGGCGCGCGGCCGCGATGAACTCGAGAAAGCGCGGCTCCGCGGACGCGGCGCCTGGGGCGGAAGAATCGCACGGCCGCAAGATCGAAGTTGCGCGTGCGGAAGCAGGCACGTGTTCAAGAAGCACGGGGTAATGGCGTTCGAGCAATTCGACAACGCACGGATCGAAGCTGTGGCCGGCCTCGCGGCGGATTTCGGCGAGCGCGTCCTCCACCGGCATGGCGCGGCGATACTGCCGGTCCGACGTAAGCGCGTCGAGGCAGTCCACCACGGAAAGAATGCGTGCGCCGATAGGGATGCCTTCGCCGCGCAAACCGCACGGGTACCCGCTGCCGTCCCATTTCTCATGGTGCGCGCGAACGATCGGCGCGACGGGATACGGAAAGTTCACTTCTTCGAGAATCGAAGCGCCCACCACCGGGTGGATTTTCACCTTCTCAAACTCCTCCGGCGTGAGCTTGCCCGGCTTGCAGATGATGTGGTCCGGCACGGCGAGCTTGCCGATGTCGTGCAGCAGCGCGGCGGCGCGCAGCGCATGCAGTTCTTCGTCATCGAGCCCGAGTTCCCGGCCGAGCTCAACGGCATACGCTTCGACACGGCGCAGGTGGTCGTGCGCGCTATGGTCCTTGGCGTCGATGGCGAGCGAGAGCGCCTGAATCGTGCGCATGTGTAGCGCGGCGATCTCGCCGGCATGCGCGCGCTCGGAATGAATGCGGTCGGCTTGCAAGCGGCGGCACGTATAGGCGGCGTACGCCGCGGCGCCGCCGAGCAACAGCAGCACGGGCGCCTGCGCGCCCTGCGTTTTCAGCAACGAAAGCGCGTAAAGCAGCACGGAGAAGCACGCGGCGAGCATTGTGAACAAGAGAGCGGCGCGCACGCGAGCCGGCAGAATTCGCATATGCGTGTGAGTGCAATCGCAGCGCCGCGCGTAAGTAGTTGATGCGGTGAGCACGGCCCGTGGCGCGTGCGACAGAATGTCCGCTACAGGAGACAAAGTGGCGCGCCGGTACCATGTAGCCATGGTGGAGGACCTCAGCGCCGGCGCTTTGCTAGAGCATATCGGCCGGCTGCCGCATTCGCGCGCGACATTCAAGCAGCTTGTGCGCGAGTTGCAGGCGCGCGGAGAGGATCGCGAGCGCTTGGAAACGTTGCTCGACAAACTGGTCGCTCGCGGCGATTTGATTCACTTGCGGGCCGGGCATTACGTGGTCACCAGCCGTTCGCGCGAATACGCTGCGGGCAAGCTCAGCATGCATCGCGACGGGTTCGGTTTCGTTATTCCGGACCATCCGCTTGAGGGCGTCCGCGGCGACATCTATATAGGTCACGACGGAGCCAACGGCGCGATGCACGGTGACCGCGTGCTGGCGCGCATCACGCGCGTGGATAGCGACGGGCGCGCGGAAGGAGAAGTTCTCCGCATCTTGCGGCGCGCGCACCCAACCGTGGTCGGCGAGTTCCGGCTGCGGCGCCGCGCGTTCGTAGTGCCGCATGACGAACGCATCCAGCAGTGGATCGAGATTCCGGAAGGCATGGAACTGCCGGAGACCAGCGCGAACGCCGACCGCGTCGGCGTAGCGCCCGTCGAGGTCAACAGTGTCGAGGATCTCGACGGCATGATCGTGAACGCGGAGATCCTCGATTTCGCGGAGGACGGCGGTCATCCGGTGGGGCGTGTCATCGAGATCCTGGGGCATCCCGACGATTTCGGTGTGGATGTCGAGATCGTCATTCGCAAGCACCATATCCCGCACCGTTTCCCGCCGGAGGTGCTGGAACAGGCGGCGGCCGTGCCGGCAATCATCCGCGCCGAGGAAATCGCGGGGCGGCAGGATTTCCGTGGACTCGACATCGTCACCATCGACGGCGAGACGGCGCGCGATTTCGACGACGCGGTCTGGGTAGAACCTCTGCCTGGCGGTCATTTCGCACTGCAGGTACATATCGCCGATGTCAGCCACTACGTGCGGCCGGGCACGCCGGTGGACGATGAAGCATTTCTGCGCGGCACGAGCGTTTATTTTCCGGACCGCGCCGTGCCGATGCTCCCGCTTGAATTGTCGACCGAGATCTGCTCACTGAAGCCGCAAGTGGACCGCCTGGTCCTGTCGGTTCTGCTCGAACTCGACCATCGAGGCGATGTGGTGTCGCAACAGTTCACGCGCGGGGTGATCCGTAGCCGCGAACGCATGACGTACACCAACGTGCACCTTCTCCTCGAAGGAGACGCGGGCTTGCGCGAGCGCTATGGTCCGCTGACACAGCGCTTTGAGACCATGCGGGAACTCGCGCTGATTCTGAACCGCAAGCGA
>JAICMB010000518.1 GCA_025929455.1 Bryobacteraceae bacterium
CCGCCGTACGACGCCCCGGGCGATTCGACTGTGCCGCGGCCGCTCGCGAGACCCAGTTCCTTATAGCCCATGCCCGGCTTCGACGGTTGGGCCACTCCAGACCCGCTCGTCCGCGCAACACTACCCGCAGGTTACGGCCGAATTACACGCTGACGACAGCCGCGCTTACCGGCCGCGAGCCGACCGGAATCATCATGAACAGCGGTCCGCGCCTTGCGTTGCCGTGCTGTGCGACGGAACGCTGTACGCTTTCCGAACGAATGACGGCCACATCGCCCGACACACGGTTCAGCACCAGCGCATACTGATTGTCGGGCGTGATGACGATGAACGATGGCTCTACACCGACCTGCGTGACCGCAACCACTTTGCGCGTGTCGATATCGAGCACGCTGACGTCGCCCGCGGACGTGTTCGCGACGAACAGATAATTGGGTGCCGCGGACGCGGCCATCGCGCCAGGATTATGCCCCGCGAGCACCGTCTCGCCGACCTCGGGCGTGTAGTACGGATACACAACCACCACGGCGTCCAGTCCCTCGCCGGTTACGAACAACTGTCCGCCGTCGCTGTTGAACGCGAGATTATCGGGACGCACCGCCAACGGCAGTTTCACCATAAGCTCGCGTGACGCGACATCATGGATGGCCAGTGTGCGGTCGCCGCGCAGCGCCGCGATCAGTGCCTTCGAATCCCAGCGGAACGCCATCGCGCCAGTGTCGCAGGAACAATCCACGGTCCCGCTGATTCGGCGCGTCGGGACATCGACGAAGCCGATTGCGTTGTTCTCGCCGTAGCCGATCGCGGCATGCAGGCCATCAGCCGAAAGGGCCAGCGTGGCAGGCTCATAGGGCAGCGTGACGCTCCACGATGGCCGCAGCGCGCGCCGTTCGAGCGCAACTAGCCGGTGCGGCGCCGCGGCGAGGACAAAGAGCGTATGCCCATCGCGCGACATTTGCATGGAAACAGCGCGCGCACCGATTTGTGCGTGCCGCGCATACAACAGCGTCTCCGCACGAATCTCGTGCACGGTTCCGTTTGCCGGCGTGAGCGCGTAAACGCTGCCGCCACGCGCGAGCACCGCGGTAGGCGCGCCGTTGACGTGAATATGCTTGGCGAGCGCGAAGACGTTCAGGTCCATCACCGCGATCGCGCCGCCGTCCTGGTTCGCGATGAACGCATAGCCATCGAAGCCGGAGAACTTGTGGCGGCGGCAGGCCGCGAGACCGCCGCCGAATGCGACAGCCCCGGCCAGCAGACTACGGCGGGACAGCATGCAAATACCAGGATAGCGGTGGGACAGGCAACCTTGCTGCCTGTCCTGCTTAGCGGAGCTTAAACTCGACGCCGCGTTCGGCGTTCAACTGCTTCGAGAGATCGCGGTCGATCAACTCCAGGCTCGCCTGGTTCATATCGTGATCGACGGTGACGTAATGCAGCGTGGAGCCTTCGGTCCAGTATCCGAGCGCCGGCACGATGTTGTGATCGCGGAACGCGATCAGGTAAATCGTGGGCTGCTGTTCCTGCACCGCGGTCGCCTGCTGGTCCACATACGGATGCGAAGGCGCTTCGTACATCTTCAGGCCCGAAGATTGCGATTCGGAGGTGTTGCCCCGCTGCGTAGCCGGCCCGTATTCGCGCACCACCGGCGTCGCGCGCTCGGGAATGAAATTCTGATTGATGACCACCGAAGGTGCTGCGTTGGCGTCAACCGGAGGTGCTTCTGCCGGTGGATAGGCGCCCGCCGCGTAACCCGGATCATAGCCGTATCCGTAGCCGCCGACGTACACGG
This sequence comes from Bryobacteraceae bacterium, assembly GCA_025929455.1. Next base: position 1,793 of record JAICMB010000518.1, read on the forward strand.
GAACTGCGACGATCGACGATGCGCCGTGCCGCGGATGCACCGGACGATAGCGTGTGGATGGTCCATACAGCGAGCCCAGTCTGCCCAGCGGATACCCGTTCGAGAGTTGCGACACTCCGCCCGGCGGATGCGCCGGCGCGTGCCCGGTGCCCGGGTACAAGATGTTCCCGAATCCGGTGATGGATCCGTATTGCTGTCCGCGCGTTTGTCCGAATGCCGCCGTCGCGATCAGCGCGAATATCGCGATCCCGCCAGTTATACGCATACGACCCCTATAGCTATGGATGCGACGCCATGAACATACGTTGCACTCGCCCCGTCCACTAAAATTCTACTCCCGCGCGGAAAGCTACAATTTTCGTATGCCCGCCCATTCAGTCTGCGCGCTGGACTGCCCTGACACGTGCGCGCTGCTGATTGACGTGGAAAACGGCAAAGGCTCGCGCCTGCGCGGCGATCCCGAGCACCCCGTCACGCGCGGTTTTCTGTGCGGCAAAGTAGCGCGCTACCTCGATCGCGAATACTCGCCCGAGCGGCTACTGTATCCACAAAAGCGCATCGGGCGTAAAGGCGAGGGCCGCTTCGAGCGCATCACCTGGGACGAAGCGCTGGACACCATCGCGCCGCGATTGCGCGCGGTCGCGGACGCGCACGGCCCCGAGTCGGTTCTCCCCTACAGCTATGCCGGAACCATGGGCATGCTGCACGGCTCCGGCATGGACCGCCGCTTCTTCCACCGCCTCGGCGCATCGCGGCTCGATCGCACCATCTGCTCGGCCGCGGGCTCGGCGGGCATTGCAGCCAGCGCCGGATTCCGCTATGGCACCGAGCCCGAGCAGTTCGCGCACTCCAAGCTGATCATCGCCTGGGGCGCGAATATCCTCGGCACCAACGTCCACCTCTGGCCGTTCATCGTTGAAGCCCGGCGGCGCGGCGCGCGGCTGTACACCATCGATCCCGTCCGCAACCGCACCGGGCATCTCGCCGACAAGCACTTCGAGATCTTCCCCGGCAGCGACATGGCTCTCGCGCTTGGCCTCGCGCACGTGATCTTCGCCGAGCGTCTTGAAGACGGCGACTACATCGCGGAACACGTAAACGGCATTGACGAATTTCGCGCGCGTGCGGCCGAGTTTCCGCCGGAGCGCGTCGAAGCGTTGACGGGCATTTCCCGCGAAGAGGTCATCTCGCTCGCACGCGAGTACGCCACCACGCGTCCCTCTGTCATTCGACTGAATTACGGCATGCAACGCAGCGAGCGGGGCGGCAATGCCGTACGCGCGATCCTGGCGTTGCCCGCGATTACAGGATCGTGGTGCGAAGTGGGCGGCGGTTTCGTGTTGTCCACCTCGCAGGCGTTCCAGTTCGATCGCACTGCGCTCGAGCAGCCCGGCCTGCAACAGATCGCGCTCGGCCGCGAAGCACGCCTCGTCAATATGACGGAACTGGGAAAGGCACTGACCACTCTCGACGCGCCGCCCGTGCATGCCTTGGTCGTCTACAATTCCAACCCCGCTGCGATC
>JAICMB010000504.1 GCA_025929455.1 Bryobacteraceae bacterium
TCTTTCTATTTGGCGTTAACACCCCTCTTTTCCGCACCAATATTCACAAATGCAGAGTCCGGCCGTAAAAATCCGGCAAGAGCGGTGCGGGGGAGACGTCCATGTATGTCGACACCGGTCTGCGACCCACGGACCGGCATGAACAACAGGCTAGGTCGAGACATCCACCAAGCCTTTTTTCGCTTGGCGGGTTGTTGATATCCTGAAAGTTCATGCTGTCGTCCGTTGCGGGCTGAGGGTGGCCCAGGTCGGAAGTTGAGTTATAACGCATCCTGAAAAGTTGAAGAGTATGAAGAGTTTATTGATCCTGGTTTCGCTTATTGCCATTTGGCCGTGGTCTTCCGGTAAGGAATATCACATGACAGCCTGGAACGGTGTTCCCGCGGCGCGCGGCACCGTAAAGGTCGAAAAAGACAAAAATGGAAACGCGAAACTGGACATAAAAGTGGACCACCTCGCTAGTCCGGCGAGTCTGACACCACCCGGTAGTGTCTACATTGTTTGGGTTCTGCCCAATGGGGCGACTTCTGCGGTAAGGCAGGGCGCTATTAGGGTAGACAAAAACCTCAAAGGCGAATTGAAGGTCGTTACACCGGCGAAGGACTTTGAACTGTTTATTACTGCCGAGAACAGCGAGATCGTGTCTGCCCCATCGGCTATCAAAATCTTAGATACGCATATCACCGTGGATTGAAGCGCTGCTCACCGCAGCGATGCGGCGCCGGCTCCCGCGCCGCTACTGGCGCGGCTTGGCCGTCCGCCGCGCACCCGGCTAGAATGCAGCTGCCTTATGTTGCACGGATGCAGCGACACTCGCGCGAAGCGCCAACACGGCGATGGCGGTGCGCGTCACGGGCTTTGGACGGAAACCGCCCGAATCAGCTTGTAAGCAGCAAACACCGCGACGCCAACGACCGCGACGAATAACTCCGGCGAAACTATCAGGCCGATCCTTAGGCCGCGGCTTTCATTCGGTGAGCAGACCGGATGTCGGAGGTGGAAGCGTACACATCGATTGGAACGATTGCCCGCTTGTAGAATCCATTCCCGGCCTTCCCCGCGGACCAGGGTATCGGCTCGGGCTTTCGCCATAGCTCGAAACTGCTGGGGCGGCTGGTGGGATTCGAACCCACGACATCCAGAACCACAATCTGGCGCTACTACCAACTGAGCTACAGCCGCCGTGCGAATTTCATTTTATCATCTGCCGCCGCGCGCCCCAGAAACACAACGCCGGTCCGGGCCTAAAACCCCGACCGGCGCCGTCAATCTTAACTTGTGCTCGCGCGATTAGTGCCGGCCGTGTCCGCCGCCGCCACCCGCCGACACGCTTCCACTGCCGCCGCCGCTGCCGGACGACACCGGAGCGACCGCGATCGCGCCGCCGCGGCCCATGCTCGACCCGAACGAAGGAGCATTCGCACGGCCGACATTCGTATAGCCCGGGCTCGATACAGCCGCTCGCGAACCGCCGCCGCCATAGCCATAAGGCGAATATAATCCATAGCCGCCGTAGCCCCAGATCGGATAATACGCCGCCGCGCCCGGGCTCCAGAACCCGAACCCGAACGGGCTGTACGCAATGCCGCTGTACGGCACGTACGTCATCATCCCGAACCAAGGGTTGAAGCTCCAGCCGCTCGTGGCCCAACCGGACCCGCGCAGCGAACGCGCCGCCGACACGCTGGCCATCGATAGATACTCGGACCGCCGCGCGCTCCAGCGCACCAGCTCGTCACCCATCTTGGTATCGAATTTCACGGCCATCAGCGCGCCTTCGAGCGACGTCTCGCGGCCCTTGCCCAGCGTCAAGCGGCCCGACGGAGCCGTCACTGCCGCTTCGCCTTCATACACGCGCACCTGCGCCGGGGAGGCGTCTACGCGGTACAGGCCCTTCTTCAAAAGCTCGATCGAGGCATTCTTGTAGAGCAGCGTTACGACGTCGCCCTTGATGGTGTCATCCGCCTCCACCATGGCGGAACCGGCAACCACCTCAACGCGCGTGTCCGACAGCGAGTTGGAAACCATCTTGATGGCGCTGTTCTCCGGAATGCGCAGAATCACGCCCGGCGTGAGCAAGACCTCCGCGCGGCCTGCTTCGGTCCGCAATTCCTGGCCGTTTTTGACGTCCGGAAACTGGCCGTATTTCTGTTGCACTTCGTGCCCGGCGAGCAAAACCCGGCCTTCGGTGTAATGCACCGTCCCGGATTTCGCCGAAATAACGTCCTGGGCAAAGGCAGGCGCGCCGGCTAAAGCACCGATTACGAGGGCGGAAACTGATAACCGCACGAGAAACCTCCCTGAGCTAAATACTGATCCGCTTAGGTTTCGAAGTCAAGCGAGACCTTAATTGTAGACGACGGACCCCGTCTACGATACGACGCGGCCCTTTGTAGGCCGGTTACAAAGAGGTTTGGTAGTATCAAACGGCGCATGCCAGTAACCGTACAGCTGGGCGGTCCCGACATCGATCTTAAAGGAAGCGGGGATCTCGAAAAATATCTCAACCCCGGCGTCCACCTGATTCTTGCCCCCAAAGCCATCACGCGGTTCTTCGAAGGCACGCTGCGCGACGCAGGCAACGCCGGCCTCGAACTCGAACTATCGCCCAACCTGCCGGTCACCTGGGACCTCGGCGCGAACGGTGGCATCGTATTTGGTCTCAAAGCCGAAGGCGCGGTCACCGTCGCAGTGACCAACAGCGGCGCCGTTTTCGATTACTATCTGGCCAACACCGGCGCTGGCGATCCGGAGAAGAAAGCCGTGCCCGTGCCGCCCGGCATGGCGTACGTGAAGATTGCTTTCCGCGCGGGCCTGGGCGCGTCCGCCGGTGGGCCGCTGGCCGCCGGCAGCTTCGGTTTCGACCCGGAGGTGGCCCGCAAACAGACCTTCGAGGTCGCTAACTACAAAGCCTTCCCCGCCGATACTCCCGCCACTGACGCCATCCGCGAGACGTTCGCGAATTTCATCCTGCCGTTCCAGCCCGATACCCCCGCGCGCATCGCACCGCTCGACCTTATCTCTTATGAGACCGTCGCGACGCTTGCCGCCTCCGTCGCCGTCAGCTACGGCGTGAGCGCGAGTCTCCTCGGCGGGCGCGATACGTCGGAAATACACAACGCCGCGCAGGTCGAACTCGGCGGCGCGGTTCTTTCCGCGACGCCCTCGGCCAATGCCGGCGTCAGCTTCGCGGTGAGCTACGACCACAAGGACACGTTCCGCATTGTCGTAGGCCGGCCCGAGACGCAAACACGCCAGCTCTGGATGTGGATCCTCCGCGCCGCCTCGCGCGATTTCGGCATGGCCGTGGATTTCGGCGTGAACCTTAGCCCCGGCTTCGCGCTGGCGCTCGACAGTGGCCAGGCCGTGCAGGGCATATCGTCGTCCGCTTTCGCAA
>JAICMB010000320.1 GCA_025929455.1 Bryobacteraceae bacterium
ACATCGAATGCGCGCAGTTGCGCGACGACTTCAGGGCGGCGAATGCGTTCGGGCTGATAAACATGCAAGCCGAGGCGCAGCGCGGCTTCCTTTACCGGAGGAGCGGCAAGCGCGCCCCCGCGGCCCTTCGGGCGGTCGGGCTGCGTGAATACCGCGACCACTTCGTGCCCCGCGGACACGATGCGTTCGAGTGTGGGAACTGCGAACTGCGGCGTGCCGAGGAAGATGAGTTTCAACGCGTTCGAGCTACGTCCATTCGCCGGCTTTCACCAGCTTGCGGATTTTGCGGCGGATGAGATCGCGCTTAAGCGCGCTCACATGACTTATATAAAGACGGCCATTGAGGTGGTCGATCTCGTGGCAGAACGCGCGCGCGAGGAGTTGATCCCCGATAAGTTCGACCTGCTCGCCTTTCGCGTTTTGCGCACGGACGTGCACCTTACTGGGACGCGTAACCTGTTCGCGGAAACCGGGAACGCTGAGGCAGCCTTCTTCGCCGTTCTGCACACCGTCGCGCGACACGATCTCGGGATTAATGATGACGATTTTCTGCGCGGCATCTTCGCCGACCGAGAGATCGATGACTGCAATGCGTTTGCCGATACCGATCTGCGGCGCGGCCAAACCGACGCCCCGCGCCGCGTACATGGACTCGAACATGTCGTCGATGAGCTTGTGCAGCTCCGGCGTGTCGAATTCGATTATGGGCGCGGCGGGCGTTTCGAGCACGGGATCGCCGTACTTCACGACGGTATAGACCATCAGTAGTTCCTTACCTGTTCCATGTATCCGGAGAAATTGCGGCGTGTCTCGGGGATCGAATCGCCGCCGAATTTTTCAAGAAATGCCTGCGCGAGCACCAGCGCGACCATGGCCTCGCCGATCACTCCGGCCGCGGGCACGACACACACATCGCTGCGCTCGTAGGCCGCGGCGGCGGGTTCGCGCGTGGTGAGGTCGACGGATTCGAGCGGGCGGCGCAGAGTTGAAATCGGCTTGAGGAATCCGCGCACGAGCACGTCCTGGCCGTTGGTCATACCGCCTTCGAGACCACCGGCGCGATTGGCCCCGCGCGTGAAATGGCGCTCTTCGCGATCGTAATGAATGGTGTCCTGGACCTTGGAGCCGTAGGCAGCGGAGCCTTCGCGTGCGAAGCCGATCTCGACGCCCTTCACGGCCTGCATCGAAACAATGGCCTGCGCCAGACGACCGTCAAGGCGCGAATCCCACGTCGTGTGCGAGCCGAGGCCGGGCGGGACGCCGTGCGCGACAACTTCGAAGATGCCGCCGGCAGTGTCGCCGGTGCGGTAGGCGTGATCGACGAACTGTTTCATGCGCGCCTCGGCTTCAGGATCGACACAGCCGAGCAGGACTTCATCTTTTTTACTGAGCTCGACGAGTTCGTCCCAAGTGGCTTCGCGCTCAAGACGTGCTTCGCCGACCTGGATAACGTGGCTGAGGACGTGAATATCGAACTCGCCGAGCAGGGCCTTGGCGAGAGCGCCGACGGCAACGCGGGCGGTGGTTTCACGGGCGCTGGCGCGTTCGAGAATATAGCGCGCGTCCGGAAAATTGTATTTCAATACGCCCGCCAGATCGGCATGGCCGGGCCGCGGACGCGTAACGGGACGGTGATTGTCCGGACCGCCGTTGACCGCCTCAACGGCCATGGTTTCGGTCCAGTTTTTCCAGTCCTTATTGCGGATGATGATGCCGACCGGCGAGCCGATGGTTTTCGAATGCCGCACGCCTGCGACGATTTCGGCCTGATCGGTTTCGATCTTCATGCGCCCGCCGCGCCCGTAGCCTTGCTGACGACGCCAGAGCTGGCGGTTGACGGCGGCGACGGAAACGGGGATGCCGGCGGGAAGACCCGTCAGGGTTGCGACGAGGCACTCGCCGTGCGATTCACCGGCTGTTTCGAAGCGGAGCATCGTTTCAGAGTGTGCGGCCTGCAGGGGCGCGTGCGCGCGCGGATGGTGCGGCGCGGTACGCGAAAGGAATATGGTAGCGGAGAAGCCGTACGCAATGCGCAAAGCGGACCGCCGGCCGCCGCGCGACATCACGCCGCTTTCAGGTCCGGGGCGTGTGGCACTTCGGACGCCGGTTCACGGCTGACGACGGGATGCGGTTGCGCATTTTGCAAAACGAACTGGGGTTGATCGTAAGCGCCTGAAAATACGTGCACATCCGCGCGCGCGGCGGCGATTTGTTTTAGCTCTTTGAGGGCGCGGTAGAAGGCGCGCTCGGCAGCGGTGGCGTAGCGCAGAACCTTCGCGAGGGCATCGCCAGGCTTGCCGAGCATGTAAGCCGCGATGCGCTGGTCGGGCGTTACGGGCTCGGCGTCTTCGCCGGCGGCTATGAGAGTCATCAGCGCGGCTTCGAGGCGGTAGGCGCGCTGCGTGCGCCACTGCGATTCGGCAGCGTGGCGGATGAGGGCGCGCTCGATTTCGCTCTGCGGACGAAACGAACGGGTGAGGTCGGTAAGCAGGCGTTCAAATTCGGCGGCGTCCTCGTGCGGGAGGACGATGTGCTGGGCGGACAGGCCAGGGATGGCGGTGTGGTGGCTCATCTCGTTTTCACCGTATCAGGCGAGGTCTGCAAAACGAACTGCCGAGGAACCGGAGTGACTGTAAGTGGCTGAAATGGCGCAGGAAAGAAGAGGGGGCGAGTTGTCATTGACGAGCGGGCCGCGGAAAGGACAGCCAGCAGAGAGTGGCTGTCCTACGTCGACTAGTATTTTCCGGTTAGTGTAATGCCGCTGTGCGCCGGATAAAATGCGGCAATGCTGAGGGGTTTAGGGGTATTTGCGGTGCTGTGCGGCTGCGCATGGGCGCAGAGTAATTTTGCAACGTTGAATGGGATTTTGCGCGACCCGTCGGGCGGCGCGGTGAGCGGTGCCGAGGTGACGGTGCGCGCGAAGGCCACGGGTGCGGTGCGTACGGTGGCGTCGGCGGACGGTGGCCTTTTCGACGTTGCGAATCTGTTGCCGGGCGGCTACACGGTTTCGGTTCGGAAGGCGGGCTTCGCGCCGTTATCGCGTGAGGTGCTGCTCGAAGTCGGACAGACGGCCGCGCTCGACGTGACACTGACGGTCGGCGAGAAACACGAGTCCGTCGCGGTCGCGGCTTCGGCGGAGATGCTGAAGACCCAGAATGTCAGTCTCGGCGACGTAGTGGAGCCGAAATCGATCAACGGTCTGCCGTTGAACGGGCGCATGCTGATCGACCTTACGCTCACGATGCCCGAGGCGCATATTTCGCACGGCGCGCAGACGGGGGATATGAATCCGCTGTATTGGCGGCCGGGGCAACGCTCAGCGGTTTCCATCGGAGGCAATCGTCCGAACGCCAACTACTTTCTCCTCGATGGCGTCACCAACACGGATCCCACGTTCAACACCATGAACTTCAGCCCATCGCCCGATGCGGTGCAGGAATTTCAGGTGCAGACGGGAAGCTACACGGCGGAGATGGGCGGAGCCGGCGGCGGACAGGTGAACATCATCACGCGGCCAGGCACGAGCGAGTTCCACGGCACGGCATACGAATTTCTCCGCAACAGCGCGGTGGACGCCCGCACGTGGGACGAGATGCCGGGCACGAGCCATTTGGTGCAGAACAATTTCGGAGGATCGCTGGGCGGGCCCGTGTACGGCAAGAAGACGTTCTTCTTTTTGAACTACGAGGGCCTGCGGCACACCGAGGCGTCCACGATGGTGGACACCGTACCGGCCGCGGCGGAGGCGCTGGGCGACTTCAGCGACAGCGGTGTATCGATTTACAACCCCTTCAGCTCGCACGCGAACCCGAATTACGACCGCACCAAGCCGGTGAGCAAAACAAATCCCGCGACGCTGCGTGATCCGTTTCCGGGCAACATCATTCCCGCGGACCTGCTGAGTCCGGTCGCGACCAAGATGCTGGCCAAGTATGTCCCGCGTCCGAACGCGATGGATATGGGGCTGAACATGACCATGATGGGCACGCCGACGGTGTTCGGAACCAACCAGGATTCCAACAATTATCTGGACGTGCGCAACATGCATCACCAGACCGATCAAGGCACGGCGCGCGTGGACCGCGTATTCGGCGGCGGCGATTCGCTGAACGTGCGGTATTCGGCGGACAACGAGCACGGTTTCATGCCGGAGAATCTGCCGGGCTTCGGTTATTACCACGACAATATGTCGCAGAACGGCGCGATCATTTACACGCACGTTTTTTCTCCGCGCATCGTGAACACCGGATCGGTGTCGGTCTCGCGCCTGAGCATGAATCACTGGTCGGAGAACAACGGTGTCAACGATATTGTCGATGAACTCGGCATTACAGGCGTCGGCTTTGGCGGTAAAGGCGCGTGGGGCGCGCCGTATTTCAACGTGCAGGGCTACTCGCCCATGGGCGACAACTGGAACGCGACGCCCATGCACATGTGGGACACGATTTTCGAAGGGCGAGACGCGCTGACGTGGGAGCGCGGGCGGCACAGTTTGAAGTTCGGCGGCAGCTATCGCTGGTATGTGTGGCCCATGTGGGCTCTGGTGCAGAGCCGCGGATTGTATTCGTTCACGTCCGGTTTCACCACGCAAACGGCTACCAGCGACGGCACCGGTTCCGCGCTCGCCAGTTTCCTGCTGGCGCTGCCCGCCTCGCGGCAATTGCAGAATGGCGTTCCGACCATGGACCTGCGGCAGTGGTCGGCTGACGGATTCGTGCAGGACACCTGGCGCGTAACGTCAAACACGACGGTTGAGGCCGGCGTGCGGTATGAATTTATGTCGCCGTTGCGCGACGTGACGCGGCAGTGGAGCAACCTGATGCAGGAAGACGGACACCTGACGGCGTTTATCGGCGGCCAGAACGGCATGCC
>JAICMB010000058.1 GCA_025929455.1 Bryobacteraceae bacterium
ATCCGCGTCAGTCTCGGCGTGCAACAGGCGAGGATTCTGCGAAAAGTGCTGCCCATCTATCCCGCGTTGGCCCGTCAGGCGCGAGTCTCCGGAACGGTAAAACTCGTCGGCATTATCGGAAAAGACGGATCGATTCGATCGCTGCAGGTAATCAGCGGCCATCCTCTGCTCACCGCCGCCGCGCTCGACGCTGTGCGTCAGTGGGTCTACAAGCCCACTCTCTTGAACGGCGAGCCCGTCGAGGTGATCGCACCTATCGAGGTGACCTTCACGCTCGCACAGTGAGGCCAAAAAAAGACCCGCCGCCGTTACACTGAAAGTGCGTGGAAGAGGAAGTACTCGGCAAAGCGTACGACGGCCGTCTCATGCGACGGCTGCTCACCTATATGCGCCCGTACAAGCGCGCTGTCACGATCTCTCTCGTGCTGCTGCTGCTGAGTTCGATCTTTCAGGTCGCCGGCCCGTTGCTGACCAAAATGGCGGTGGACCGCTATATCGTGCCCACCGGCGGCGGGTCCTGGTTTACGAGCCACCTCTCCGCAAATCCCTGGACCGGCATCGCGCAGCTTTCCGGCATCTACCTGCTGGTCGCCATCGGCGCGTTCCTGTGCGATTTCGGCGAAACATACCTGATGCAATGGTCTGGCCAGCGCGCCATGTTCGATCTGCGCCGCGAACTGATGGCGCATTTGCAGCGCCTCGATATCGTGTTCTTTGACCGCAATCCGGTCGGCCGCCTGGTGACTCGCGTGACGACCGACGTCGACGTTCTGAACGACTTGTTCACCTCCGGGCTAGTCACCATCATCGGAGATATCCTAGCGCTCAGCTTCGTCATCATTGCCATGCTCGAGTTGAGCCCGGGCATGACCGGTTTCCTACTGGCCGTAATGCCGCTGGTCATTTGGGTCACGATAATATTCCGCCGCACCGTGCAGCAGAGCTACCGCCGTATCCGTATCGCCATCGCACGCATTAACGCATACCTTCAGGAGCACATCAACGGCATCACCGTACTGCAGTTATTCAATCGCGAAGACCGCAGCCGCGCCGAGTTCGAACAGATCAACCGCGAACACATGGCCGCGTTCAAAGTTTCGATCGACGCCTACGGCTGGTTTTACCCGGTCGTCGAATTTCTCGGCATGCTCGCTCTCGCGCTGCTGCTGGCTTACGGCGGCCTGCGCATTCGTGAGGGAGCGCTCACACTCGGAATTTTGATCGCGTTTTTTCAATATGGGCTGCGCTTCTTCCGTCCTATTCAGGATTTGAGCGAAAAATACAACATCCTGCAGTCGGCGATGGCCGCGTCTGAGCGCATCTTTAAGCTGCTCGATACGGGCGTGTCGATCCAATCGCCCGGCGATCCTGTGCCGCTGCCGGACGGGCCACTGTCTGTCGAGTTCGATCGCGTGTGGTTCGCCTACAAGGACGAGGACTGGGTGTTGCGCGACATCAGCTTCCGCATCGAGCCCGGCGAAACCGTCGCCGTCGTGGGCCATACAGGCGCGGGCAAGACCACACTAACCAATCTGCTGCTGCGCTTCTATGACGTGCAGCGCGGCAGCGTGCGGATCAACGGAATCGATATACGCAAGTTCGACATCGCCGCGCTGCGCCGCGCCTATGGCATGGTGCTGCAGGATCCGCACCTGTTCACCGGTACCGTTGAAAGCAACATACGACTCGGCACGGAACTCATCACTGACGAAGCCATCAGCGACGCCGCCGACCGCGTCAACCTGCGCGATTTTATCGAGACGCTGCCGGAGCGCTTCGGTCAGCCCGTCCGCGAGCGCGGCAGCGGCTACTCCACAGGCCAAAAACAGCTCATCAGCTTTGCGCGCGCGCTTGCGCACGATCCGCGGATCCTTATCCTGGACGAAGCCACTTCCAGCGTCGACACCGACACGGAAATTCGGGTGCGCGAAGCGCTCAGCCGCATGGTCGAAGGCCGCACCTCGATCATCATCGCGCACCGCCTTTCCACGATCCAGCGCGCCGACCGCATTTTCGTTATGCACAAAGGGCAACTGCGCGAATCCGGCACGCACCAGGAACTGCTTGCGCAACGCGGCATTTACTGGAAGCTTTTTCAATTGCAGTATAAGGACCAGACCAGCTCAGCGCCGAGTCCCGCGCCGGTGACGGAGCCCGTCGCCGGCGATTGACGGCCAGCGCAGCGCGCGGGCGCCTACGAAAGCTCCGACTGTTGAATCTGCCGCGCGATGGCAGCCGCGGCGGCCTTAACGCCGAAGATCAGGCCGTCGCGGGTATGTTCGTCGACTTCAGCGGTGGTTCCGGTAATACTGATCGCCGCAAGCACCGCGTTTTCCGAGACGAGTACCGGCGCGCCGATACAGCGCACGTTGATCTCTTCCTCTTCATCGTCGATCGAATAGCCGCGCTGCCGCACCAGCGCCAGGTCTTCTTTGAGCCGCTTCACCGAAACGATCGTATTGTCGTTGTGGCGCAGCATCCCGCGATTCCGCACCAGCGATTGCACTTGCTCCTCGTCCAAGTGGGCGATAAGAGCCTTGCCCAAAGCGGTGCAGTGCAGGTCCATGCGTTTGCCGATCCACGAGTTCACGCGCCGGTGGGGTGACTCCATCTTTTCAATGAGCACCGCCTCATCGCGCTCCAGAATCGCCATGTGGCAGGTCAACCCGGTGCTGTCGCGCAACCGGCTCAGCAGAGGAGCCGCCTGTTCCCGCAGTTTCACGCCTTCGAGTGCGCTATTGGCCAGATCGCACACGCGCAGTCCGAGGCGGTAGCGCCCGGAGTTTTCATCGCGGGAGAGATAGCCGCGCCGCTCGAAGGTGAGCAGCAGTGCATGAATCGAGCTCTTCGGATAGCCAAGCCCGCGCGTTAACTGCGACACGGTCAGGCCGTGCCGCGACTTCGTCAATGCCTCGAGAATCGCAATGCCGCGCTCCAGCGCGGGAACCGATTGTGTCTTAACTGCAGACATAGTGGGTACTACTTGGTGGCCGCGGACGCCGCGTCTACCTCCACCCAGGCGTGCTTGCGCGCGCTCTCCAGAACCTTCTCGAGCAGAATCATCCCGAGCAGGCCGTCCTCAAACGTCGGATATTCGACCGGCGCGGAACGGTCCGCCACCTTCTTATAGAAGCGCTTGAACACCTGCTTGTGGCTGTCATCGTAGCCCTCGCTGTGACCCCCGGGCAGGTCCGCGTAGGACGCCGCACGCGGGTCAAGCAGCGACGGGTCCTTAATAATGATCTGATTCGGCGAATTACGTTGCCCGATCCAGAGCTCGTCCGGCCGCTCCTGATTCCACGCTGCGCCGGCTTTGGCGCCGAAAATCTCGAACGCGAATTTGTTCTTGCGCCCGGCCGACATCTGGCTGACCGTGAAGGCCCCGCGCGCACGGTCGCCCAAATGCAGCAGCACTGCGCCGTAGTCGTCGGTGTCGATCGGGACTTCCGTATACGAATCCGGCGAAAGGGTTTTACCGGTGAACGTCTCGACTTGTCCCTTCGGCTTCTTGCGCGTTTTGTGAAATGTTTCAAGATCGGCGCAAACCGCCGTAATGCGTAATCCGGTGAGATGCTGGATCATGTCCATCCAGTGCGAGCCGATGTCACCCATGGCACGCAGCGCGCCGTTGTCTTTGGCTTCGATTCGCCAGTTCCAATCGGTGTCGTACAGCAGCCAGTCCTGCGAGTAGGTGCCCTGCACGATCAGGATTTCGCCGAGTTCGCCTTTTTCGATCATGCGGCGAATCTGCTGAACTACCGGGTAATAGCGGAGATTATGCTCCAGCGCGTTGGGCAGGTTCTTCTTCGCTGCAAGATCAACGAGCTCGCGCGCCTCGGCAACCGTGGTGGTAAACGGTTTTTCGCAGAGTACCGCTTTGCCGCCCTCGAGCGCCGCCTTCGTCACCGGATAGTGCAGCGCGTTGGGCGTGAGTACGTGGACGGCGTCGATGGACGGGTCCGACATGATGGTGTGGTAATCGGCGGTGGAGCGCTCGATCCCAAGCGCATCGGCGAACGCTTTCGCTTCCTGCTCGGTCGCCGCCGCAACGGCCACGATTTCCACATTCGGAATGCGGCGAATCTGTTCGGCATGCGTTTTACCCATGAAGCCGGCGCCGATTAAAGCGGTTCTGATTTTTTTCATTAAGAAGAAGTCCTTACGGAGGGTCTGGTAAACTCAAATTCTAGTACAGGCGGCGCACCTCGGGTAGCGCCGCTCCCACCCTGACGTTCATGGTCATTCGCATTCGGTTTAAGCGCGGTCCGCGGGTGCGCAGGGATCGCAGCGCGAATCGCCGTGCCGCTTCCGCCATTGCGGCACTCCTTACGCCCGCATCGTTGATGGCCTGCGTACTCGCACTCTGGCGCGTTGGCGCCGACATGGCGTGGACTGGCAGCTTCGCCATCCACACCGGCCTGCTCTCGCACTGGCAAGTCTGGCTGCTGCTCGCCATCGGGCTGCAAGTGATCGGTATGGCGCTGAACCGCTATGGAAACTCGGAAGACGAGATCCAGGAAACGGAAGAACACGCGCCCGCACACGAGCACGCTCCGAAAGTCGGCGTACGCTGAAGCGGGCTGTTCTCCGCTCGCAAGAAAATAAAATCTTCGCAAAATTAAAATCGCTTCGCGCGACCCGCGATAAGACTTTTTGACGCGTATTCAGATGTGGAGGCGCGAAGTTCTTGGTCTGGTACTTCGCGGGATGCAGAGTTGCAGGGACTTGCGACGCCGCAATCGAAACCTGCATCCATTACGTGGCATCTACAAAGCAGGGATGGGAGTTCGGACAATGTCGATCATGAGGTTCGGAGGCGTACTTCAGCCCGAGTGGGCTAGAGCGACCTCGCGTGTAGTTGAGAATACAAGAACCGCTTTTGCGATACGGTTACAACCGGCCATCGACCAGACGACGCTGTTTACGCAACAGGCGATCGAGATGATCGCCGCGCTGCTAACGCCGGCGGCGGTGGTGGCGTTCGTGTTCGGCTTGTGGCGGCTCGGCATGGACCTGGGTTGGACGGACCGGTTCATCATCGGCAGCGGTCTGTTCTCGCACTGGCAGGTCTGGCTGGCTCTGGCCGGCGGTCTGCAGGTACTCGCAGTCATGCTGTCGCGCTCCGGGCAGCGCTCGTCCGACGATAGCCAAGCCGGCTAAACGCTATCATTCCAAGCGCTTGCGCCCGCGCCTGCTTTGCTGTGCTTCAATGGCGCGGGTGATGGTTTCGAGACCAGCCCTCCAATCCGGGAATAAATCGACACAGTGCAGGTCCGCCGCGATGCGCTCGGGCACCGGGCAACGGTTCAGGCGGACTGGAATCACGAACACTTCATCCAGCGGCATTTTGGAAGCGCACTCCAGCGCATACCGTAGCTCGGAATGAAAAACGCCGCGCTTGTTCACCGATTTATCCGAGAAACACGGGATGAAGAAGTCCGACGTCTCAATCGCGCTCTCGATGGCCCGCGGCCAGTTCTGACCCGGTAAGAGCTTGCTTTTGTCGAGCCACGGGCTGAATCCGCGCGCGGCGAGACCGTCATATAGCCTGCGCGCGTGTGTGACGTCTTCCGACACGTAGGCGATGAAAACGCGCGGTGTCGTGTTTGGTTCGAAACGGAAGCCGCTTCCGTCTGGTACGAACGCGCCCACGCCGTCGATTTCGACGCGAGTCCCTTTTTCCAGGCAGTCGCGCAACAGCCGGGCAACTTCGGTTTTGGAGCTGCGCCGCTTCACTGCTTCCCTCCGCCGCCCCGCCGCCCCGGGCCGTCGTTCTTGCTCGAAAGCGGGTTTTTCGTGGAGAATGGCGCCGTCTGCCCCGGCGAAAATTTGCCCAGGCCCGGCAGCGAGGCGGCCTGCCCCCGCCGCAAACGACGCATGATCTGATGCATGATGCGATCGAGTTCATCGGCGGCCTCTGCGGCGGTCATGTTGTTTTCAGCGGCGAGTTGCGCGGTCAGGTCTTTCTTTTCCATCCTGACTTCAACCTATGCCGCGCGCCTGTCCGTCCGCCCGCCGGCGCGTTCGGGAGCGCTCGTAAGGTCAAGATTTGCCGCGCCTTAGGACTTCCTAGGTTATTAAATGTCGTTGTGACCGGCGCGGAACTCTGCTTCTGAACGGATTTTAATAGGGACTTAAGAAAGGTTTCATGTGCGCTTGCGAACATAAGGTCGAAGTTCAACACTTCCACCGCATTCGAAAGAAGGAGAATCCAAAATGAAGAAGCTCATGAGCCTGATGCTCGGCCTGTCTATGTTGATGGGCGTTGCCACGGTCGCGTTCGCGCAGGACACCACGACCAACCCGCCGAAGACCAAGAAGGCGAAGAAGGCAAAGAAGGCCAAGAAGGCCAACAAAATGGACACCGAGAAGAAGTAAGCTTCTCGCCCCGTTTTTTTCCGAGATTTCTGTCGCGCATAGCGGCTCCCGAGGGGGAGGCTATGCGCGACAAGTTTTTAGCTGCCCGCATCGTAGCCGCGGCTGCCCTCCCTATATAATCAGAGACAGTGAAGCTCATCATCTCCATGGCGCTGTTCTGCGCCATTTCTCTCGGCGTCGTGGCCTGCCGGCAGGATATCGATAACGAAGCGGCGGTCCGCAGCGGCATTGAGAAATACCTCGCCAAGCGGCCGGATCTTTCGAGCATGGACGTCGCCGTCAAGTCGGTATCGTTCCGCAAAAACGAAGCCGATGCCACCGTTCACTTTCAGGCCAAGGGCACCACGGCTCCGAACAGCGGCATGGAGATGAAATACGTCCTGGAGCGTAAAGGCGACGAGTGGGTCGTGAAAGGCCGCACGGGCAACCACGCACAGATGCCGCCCGGGATGGAGAGTCCGCACGGCGGCAGCATGGAACCAGGCGGGCTCCCGCCCGGCCATCCACCCATCGGCGGCCAGCCCGCTACCGGGCGCACACAATGAAAGTCGCGGTGCTCGGCGGCGGCCCGGCCGGATCTTTTGCGGCGGAGCGTCTCGCGCGCGCGGGCGTCGAGACCGTTCTTTTCGATGAGAAACTTGCCTGGGAAAAGCCGTGCGGCGGCGGGCTGACTTATAAAGCCTGGCACGAGTATCCGTTTCTGTCGGAGAACGCCGCTCCCAAGAAGGTGATCTCCGAGGCGTGCATTGCCGCGCCGCGTGCGGGTGAAGCGGTCATGGAACTCAGCCGTCCGCTGCTGATCTATTCCCGCCGGGATCTCAACGGCATGCTGCTCGATCGCGCGGCTCTGGCCGGCACACAAATCGAGAAATCGCGCGTGCTTGGCATCGAACCCGGCGGACGCGGCTGGCGGTTGCGCACTCGCAACGGCAGTCTCGATGCCGACTTCTGTGTCATCGCGACCGGCGCGCGCAATCCGCTGCGGAACGTCGGCACGGAATGGACGGCGTCGGACACCATGTACGCGCTCGGGTACTACGTCGCCGCCGACCGCGACCGCATCGACATCCAGTTCCTTCCGAATCTCGAAGGCTACATTTGGGTCTTCCCGCGCTGCGGGCACCTGTCGGTGGGCATTTGTGGCAAGGGTGAAACGGCACAATCGCTGCGGCAGCGTCTCGAGCGCTACATGCAAGAGAAGGAGATCCCGTACAAGGACGCGGCATTTTATGGCCATGTGCTGCCGTCACTCGAGCAGCCCGCCTGGAAGAAAAACCGCGTCGCGGGCAACGGCTGGCTCGCGGTCGGCGATGCCGCCGGACTTGTGGACCCGATCACCGGCGAAGGTCTTTACTATGCGATGCGCTCCGGTGACCTCGCCAGCCAGATGCTGCTGAACGAGTCCGTCTCGCTCACCGAAAAAGCGCAGGCCTACTACGAACTCATCCGGCGCGATTTCGGCGCGGATCTGGAGTTCGCGGCTACGCTCGCCAAGCGCGTGTTTCTCGGCCGCTTCCTCTTTAATACCGTTCCTTCGCGCATGGTGCAGTTCATGCAGCGCAGCCCGCGCTTCCGCGAGCTGATGCAGGATTTGTTTGCCGGCACGCAGCCGTATCTCGGCCTCAAGCGGCGTCTGTTCCACAACCTGAACGGCACGTTGAGCGAGATCATGATGAACATGTTCTTGAAACGTGTGATCCCCGGCGAAAACGCAGGCTGATCTCTTCCGCCATGGACCTGAAAAAATCGGAAGAGCTGTTCGCGCGCGCGCAGACTCTCATTCCCGGCGGTGTAAACTCGCCGGTGCGTGCGTTTCGCGGCGTGGGCGGCACACCGCCTTTTATCGTGCGCGGCGACGGGGCGCGGATCTGGGATGCCGACAGCAACGAGTACATCGACTACCTCGGCTCCTGGGGGCCGCTCATCCTCGGGCATCGTCCGCCGTGCGTGATTGAAGCGTTACGCGAAGTGCTCGAAGCGGGCACCAGCTTCGGCGCTCCCACCGAACGCGAATTGGACTTAGCGGAGCTTGTCCGCCAATGCGTGCCGTCCATTGAAATGGTGCGCCTCGTCAGCTCCGGCACCGAAGCGGTCATGAGCGCGCTGCGGCTGGCGCGGGGCTTCACCAACCGCGATCTCATCGTGAAATTCGAAGGCTGCTACCACGGCCACGTCGATTCGCTGCTGGTGAAAGCGGGATCGGGTTTGGCGACGCTGGGTATCGCCGATGCCGCGGGCGTACCGCAACCGTTCGCGCAGACCACCATTGCCCTGCCCTACAATTCTCCGGACGCCGTTGCCGCTGCGTTTCGCGAGCATGCCGGCCGCATCGCCGCCGTGATCGTCGAGCCGGTCGCCGGCAACATGGGCTGCGTGCCGCCAGTTCCGGGCTATCTAGCGTATCTGCGGCAAGTGACGGCCGCTCACGGCGCACTGCTCATTTTCGACGAGGTCATGACCGGCTTCCGCGTCGCGCTCGGGGGCGCGCAGGAGTTGTACGGAATCCGTCCCGACCTCACCACGCTCGGCAAAATCATCGGCGGCGGTCTGCCGATCGCGGCGTACGGCGGGCGCGCCGATATCATGCGCATGGTTGCGCCGCTCGGTCCGGTATATCAGGCAGGAACGCTATCCGGCAATCCCATCGCTGTCGCGGGCGGCATCGCTACACTGCGGTATCTGCTCGAAAACCGCGCAGTGTACGATCAGCTTTCCGCCCGTACCGAACGTCTAACGGCTACGCCACCCGCCGGCGCCACCGTAAATCGCGTTGGCTCGATGTTCACGTTCTTCTTCGCGCCCGCCCCCGTAACGGATTGGGACTCCGCGCGAAAATCCGACACGGTGCGGTTTGCAAAATTCTTCCACTACATGCTGGACCAGGGCGTCTACTTCGCGCCCTCGCAGTTCGAGTGTGGCTTCGTTTCAGCGGCGCACAACGACGCGGACATTGACGAGACGGTCCGGGTGGCGCGCGCGTTCGCGGGGTAATGCCATTGCCGGTCGCAGCGCTTGAAAAGATTCTGGCCAAGCTTGGTTCGTTCCCCCGGAACATTCTCGACGCCACGGTAGAGCTTGCGGTCGAGATCGCCCGCGAAGGCCGCGAGGGTCACCGCATCGGCACGCTGTTTACGCTCGGAGACGCGGACAATGTTCTCAAAAAATCCCGTCCTTTGATCCTCGATCCCGTCGCGCTCCATCCTGCCGCAAAGCGCCGCATTACCGACGTCAATCTGCGCGGAACTCTGAAAGAACTTGCGCAACTAGATGGCGCTTTCATCATTGATGATGAAGGACTGGTCGTCGCCGGATGCCGTTATCTCGACACGGCGGCGGAACACATCGAGATTCCGTTCGGGCTGGGCAGCCGTCATCTCGCCGCGGCGTCCATATCCAAAACGACTCGCGCGGCGGCAATTGTTGTGTCCGAGAGCGCGGTGGTCCGTATTTTTCATGAAGGCGTGCTCGAAGCCGAAATTCTACCGGAGCTCTGGTTGCTCAACCGGCATACGCTGCAGTTGCGCGGTGCTCCGCTGCAGCAGGCCCATGATTTCACGGTTTCCACGCAGGACGAACCGCCCCCGAATCCGGAGTCACGATGAGACTGTATTATCTCTGCCGGAAGGAAGACATCTCCGGCGCCAGCGGAACAGGACGGATCGCCGAAGTCGCCGAGTTTGACGATCGCACTGTTGTTGTGCGGTGGATAGGGCACTGGAACACCGCGGGCGTCGCCAGCACGACAGTATTCAATTCACTCAACGATCTACTGAAGGTGCACGGACACCAAGGCAGAACCGATGTCGAACTCATCGCGGAGACCGGCGATATAGCGGCGCTCGAGATGCGCATCGAGACTTTGCGCGAGGCCTTACGTCGCAGTATCGAGTGCATGAATGCCCATAACGCCCCGGTCCCGGCAGAAGTCGCGCGCGTATGGGATCGTGAGCGGGTCATTCACGGCGAAGCCGCCCTTCCCGAGGACGGACGCCGTTAGCGTCACTTCTCTTGCCCGAACGTGATCTCCGTGTCCGCGCCGAACTTGCGATAGTTCCGGAAATCGATCACGTTGCGGCTGCACTGGCTGGTGCCGCGTTCGCAGCTTAAATTCTCCGAGTGCACCGGCAGCAAAAACTTCCGCTCGCCGATGCGCACGAAATCGTAATCCGTCGCCGATTCCACATGGTCCAGCGGAAATTCATCCGGCATGTGCCGCGCTTGCATTTCGATGCGCAGCACGCGCGACGTCTCGTCATCGATCCAGACGTTGCCGGTGTACTCCGGAAAATACGCCTGCCCGGCCACTTCCACGTGCCAATGCGAGTTGCGCTGCAAGACCGAAAATTAGTATACGCGCGCGGCGCGGTTCTCGATGCGGTCGTCCCCTTTCGCACGGAAACGCGCGTTCGTCGCTGGCGAGAACACGTCCCGCAGCACCGACGCGAACTCGCCGGTCGACCACGATCCGGTCCGCTCGATCCGTTCTTTCGGCGCCTTGCCGTTGACGAGCACGTTTCGGTAGCTCTCCTTACCGTTTTCGTACACCACGTCCGCGGTCACGTTGTCGACGGGTTGCCAGGAAGTGTGCTCGCGCGACGCGCGGTCCGTCATGAATCGCGTGGTCACCTGCTTGACGAGATAGTTCGGCAGCGTTTCGGTAAACGAGTTCGCCGCATCGCGTGCCTTGGCGATGCGAGTATCTGTCGCGCTGGACGGCGGTACGGCGGCCGGTTCGGGTGGCGGCGGTTGCGGCGGTAAGCGGTTCTCGGCGACGCGCGATTGCCGCGGCTCCTCGGTTTCGGCGGATTCTTGCTGCTTAGGCGGCATGCCGCGGCGCAACTTCGGCGGGGCGTCTTCCGGGTCGGCCAGCGGGTGGTCCGGCTCGATGGGCGGCGGCGGACCCTGAGCCTGCGCCGGCGC
>JAICMB010000542.1 GCA_025929455.1 Bryobacteraceae bacterium
CCGGAGTCGGTCTCGCCCTGGCAGATCGCTTCCGAAACGCTCACATCGCGCGCGGCCAGGTCGGCACACAGGTTATACGGCAGATCCCACGTGATGAAATCGTGCGGATGGACCTCGATCAGCCGCACCAAGTTTTCTGGGCGCCGCACCGGCAGCGGGCGCAGCAGCAACGCGTCAACAGCGCTGAAGATGAGCGTATTCGCGGCGATGCCGGTAGCGAGCAGCAGCACCGCCGTGATCGTAAAGACGGGACTCCGGGCCAGCAGCCGGGCACCGAACCGGATGTCACGGATCAGTTCCCGCATTCTTCCCGTAGCTTCGCACGAACCACGCGGGGCCACAGCGCGTCAAAGTGTCTATATGGCTGGATTGCTGGCCTTTATTTTCGCGATTGGGACGGTCCTGGGCGTTCCGGCGGCGACCACCGGCCCACACGCGGCGTTATCGCCATCGATGAACGCCGCGCTGGAACACGTCAGCGCAGCTTCGCTGCGCGGCAACGTTTCGTTTCTCGCATCCGATCTGCTCGAAGGACGCGCCACGCCTTCGCGCGGGCTCGATATTGCGGCCGAATACATAGCGGCGCAGTTCCGGCACGCGGGTCTCGCGCCGGGCGGCGATAACGGGACGTATTTTCAGAAGGCCGTTATCACGGAACGCGAGTGCGATCCCGATATTCCGCACTGCAAGGACCAGCCGCGCGTAACGCCGTTCACGTCTCGCAACGTGGTGGGCGTACTGCGCGGCGCCGATCCTGGTTTGAAGAACACGTATGTGCTCGTCACTGCGCATTACGATCATCTGGGCACGGATCCCGCACTCAAGGGCGACCGGATCTACAACGGCGCCAACGATGACGCGAGCGGGGCGGCGTCGGTGATCGAAGTCGCGAGCGCGCTTGCGACGCTAACGCCGCATCCGGCGCGCAGCATCGTATTTATCGCGTTTTTCGGCGAAGAAACGGGGTTTGAGGGTTCGACATACTACCTGCGGCACCCGCTGTTTCCGGTCGATCGGACCGTTGCGGATATTAACCTCGAACAACTCGGACGCACGGATGCGACGGAGGGACCGGAAGTGAACACCGCGAGCCCGACCGGTTATGGATACACGTCGCTGACCGACACGCTGGCGGCGGCGGGGCGTTTGACCGGCATTACGGTGCGCAAGGGCGAGGGTACGGATCGCTATTTCTACGCGAGCGACAATCTGCCGTTCGCACAGGCCGGCATTCCCGCGCAGACTATCTGCGTCGCGTTTCAGTTTTCCGATTATCACGGCGTCGGGGACGAAGCGGGCAAGCTCGACTACAAAAACATGGCGCGTGTGGATCGCATGCTCGCGCTCGCCGTCGATATGGCGGCGAACGCGCCTGCGCCGCCGGTTTGGAATACGGCCGACCCGCACACCAAACCTTTCGCCGGGGCGCGCGGGACCGCACGATAGAATAGAGGCTGAATGCTGGCAGCTCCGCCCGCCCTGTCGAAACTGAGTGAGCTCGACCTGGCTTTGAGCAGCGCCATCCGCGGCAAACCGGAGGCGGTGCGGCTGTCCCTGGTGTGTCTGCTCGCGCGCGGGCATCTCCTCATCGAGGATGTACCCGGTGTCGGAAAGACGACGCTGGCGCAGGCGCTGGCGCGGGCGGTCGACTGCGAATTTCACCGCGTTCAATTCACCAGCGACATGCTGCCGAGCGATGTGCTGGGCGTCACCATCTACAACGCGCACACGCAGGAATTCGAGTTCAAAAAAGGTCCCATCTTCACGAGTTTTCTGCTGGCCGATGAAATCAACCGCGCCACGCCGAAAACGCAGTCTGCGCTGCTGGAGGCCATGAACGAGGGGCAGATCACGGTCGACGGCCGTTCGTATTCGTTGCAGCAGCCGTTTCTGGTGATCGCAACGCAGAACCCGGTAGAGCATCACGGGACCTATCCGCTGCCCGAGAGCCAACTCGACCGCTTTCTGATGCGGATGCGCATCGGGTATCCGGATCGCGAAGCCGAGCGCGAGATTCTGCGCAACTCCGATCATACCGGCGCGGCGGCAGTGCGGCCGGTCCTCTCGTCGGAAGAGTTGCTGGCCTTGCAGGAGCAGGTCGCGCGCGTGGCAGTTGACGACGCGCTCGTCGAATACATGCTGAAGATCGTCGAGAAGACGCGGACGCACGAATCATTGGCCCTCGGCGTCAGCCCCCGTGGGGCGCAGGCGCTCTATCGCGCCGCGCAATCGCTGGCGCTGGTGGAGGGACGGCTGTACGTCATTCCCGACGACGTCAAGCGCCTGATCGTGCCGGTGTGCGCCCATCGCGTGACACTGGCGCGAACATCGCTGGGGCAGCGCACGGCGGAGCTCAGCGAGCGCGTGCTGCAGGACATCGTGACGACGGTGGACGTGCCGCTGTAAATCGTCCCGGCGCTGCACGCGGGCAGGCCAGTGTTTGACGTCGTTCGCGTCCCCATTAAAGTCATCTACGGAAAGTCCGTTTGCGGCGAATGGAATGTGGTGAGCGCGCACGTTTCATTACAGTTAGTCAGGGTTGTACGGTCGCGGCAAACGTCACGGTCAGAGACCTAATCGGCTGATACGGTTCGCAAGTGCTCCGCCGCGACCGCGGCCGCACCGAAGACTCCGCCGTGGTAGCCGAGCGGAGAGACGCGGACGGATAGGCGGCGTGCGGCGAAGGCGAGCGTACGCGCGGCGAGCTGCTCGCGAAAAGGAGTGAGCATGATTTCGTTATTCTGCACCAGGCCACCCGCAAGTACGATGAGCTCGGGGTCGAGGATGTTCACGATTGAAGATATGCCTGAGGCAAGATAACGCGCAAAGGTGCGCTGCGCTTCGACGGCGGTCTCGATGCCCGAGCTTGCGGCTGCGATTGCGGCCTCGGCGCTCGCGTAGCCGGGAGCATAACGCATCATCGCGGCTGCGTTCGTGTACGCTTCGAGGCACCCCCGGCGGCCGCACGTGCAAGGAGCGCCGCCCTCCTCGATCGTGATGTGGCCCAGCGCGTTTGCGAAATTGTTCGCGCCTCGATTCAGTTTGCCGCTGATGTAGCAGCCGCCGCCGACGCCGGTCCCGAGCGTCACGCACACGAAGTCAGAAGCGCCTTTCGCACTTCCGAAATGCTTCTCGGCGGCGGCGAGCGCGTTCGCGTCGTTCTCAACGGCAACCGGGACGCCG
>JAICMB010000539.1 GCA_025929455.1 Bryobacteraceae bacterium
ATCGATTAGCGCGCTCGCCACGGCCGCGCTTTTCGCACAGGATACCGAGTGGCGCTCATACGGGCACGACCCGGGCGGCATGCGCTACTCCACGCTAACGCAGATCAACACGGGCAACGTCACCCGCCTCGCGCGCGCCTGGACCTTTCACCACGGCGAGACCATCGCGTCCGAGCCGCCACCCGCGCGTCATCGCATCGCGCCGTTCGAAGCCACGCCCCTGTATGTCGACGGAGTGCTCTACTTCACGACGCCTGCAAACCGCGTCATCGCGGTCGATGGCGACAGCGGCCGCAAGATATGGGATTTCGATCCGCAGGCCGGCACAACGAATCGTCAGTTCCGGCAAAATCGCGGCGTCGCCTGGTGGCAGGACGCGAGTGGGCGCGACCGCCGCGTTCTGTATGGCACGTTCGACGGCCACCTCATCGCGCTCGACGCTCGCACCGGCAAGCCTTGCACGGGCTTCGGCGACAACGGCCGCGTCGATCTACGCGCCGGCATCGCCGATCGCTGGCCCAAGGATGCGTACGATGTAACCTCCGCGCCCGCGATTTATAAAGACCTCGTCATCGTCGGAGCCGAGGTGCCCGAATCTCCTTCGCTCGGTCCCGCGGGCGATGTGCGCGCATTCGACGTCCGCACCGGAAAGCTGCGCTGGACATTCCACACTATCCCGCGGCCCGGCGAGCCCGGGCACGACACCTGGACGGGCGCTAGCTGGCGTGACCGCACCGGCGCCAACGTCTGGAGCACGATGAGCGTCGATACACGCCGCGGCCTTGTATTTCTTCCCGTCGGATCGGCGTCGTACGATTTCTGGGGCGGCGATCGCAAGGGCGCGGACCTGTACGCAAATTCCGTAGTCGCGCTGGATGCCGCGACAGGCAAGTTGCGGTGGTATTACCAGCTTGTGCATCATGACGTGTGGGATTACGACCCACCCGCGCAACCGATCCTGGTTACGGTGCTGCACAACGGCCGAAACGTCGACGCGGTAGTGCAGTTGACCAAGATGGGGTTGGTGTTCGTGCTCGATCGCGATACAGGAAAACCGCTGTTTCCGGTCAACGAGCGCCCGGTTCCGCGGAGCGATGTGCCCGGCGAGGAGACCTGGCCCACGCAGCCGGTGCCCGTGAAACCGCCGCCGCTCTCGCGTACATCTATCACGCGCGCCGATATCACCACGGTCACTCCGGAATCACGCAAGTATTGTCTGGATGTATTCGACAAGGCGCACAACGACGGCCTCTTTACGCCGTACGGCCGAACGCCGACGGTTGTCTTTCCCGGCACGCTCGGCGGCGCGACCTGGTCCGGCGGCGCGTTCGACCCGCGCTCCGGTTTGTTGTTCGTCAATGTAAATAATGTCGGTGCGCTCGGGCACATCGTTGCGCAGCCGCCGGGCTCGCCGGTGCCGTACCGGCGCACCGCGATGGCGGGCGGCGAGTACGCGCGATTCTGGGACGAGCAGCACCACTGGCCGTGTCAGCAGCCGCCCTGGGGCACGCTCAACGCGGTGAATCTGAATACTGGCGACATCGCCTGGACGGTTCCGCTCGGAGTTGTTGACGAACTCGAAGCGAAAGGTGTCCACAATACCGGCGCACCCAATCTCGGGGGAGCGATCGTGACCGCCGGCGGCCTCGTGTTCATCGCGGGCACCAATGACCAGCGCTTCCGCGCGTTCGACGCCCGCACCGGCAAGATGCTCTGGGAAACGCACGTCGAAGCGAGCGGTCATGCAACGCCGATGACGTACCAGGGGCGCGACGGGCGTCAATACGTGGTCATCGCGGCGGGGGGCGGGAATGTGTTTTCCAACCAGGCGTCGGATGTACTCGCGGCGTACGCGCTTCCGAAGTAATATGTTGCGGTCTATTCCGGTCGTGTTGTGTTTACTGGCCGCCTGGCCTGTGCCCGCTATGGCCGCGGATAAGAACCGGATCAATCTTGTTATGACACCGCTGGGTGAGACGTATTGCCGAGCCGATTAAGATGCTAAGAGCCTTGAGGACTCATCCGCAGGAAAGAACGTAGTCACGATAGCCTCACCTCAGTATTAAGCGCAGACGAAGCGCACGACTGGACGGAGGGCGAGTTTCGCATGCTGAACCTGGACGCCCTCAAAAAGCGGAAATTAGCTTTTCGTTACCTGTCGCGACTTCGTCGGCCAGGGGCATCAACGGACTCCTCCATATCGCAACCTACTACGTTGTCACCTCTGTATCGGGTTGGGCGGATTCCGACGATTTTGCCGTACACGTTCAGTAGAACGTCAAAGGGATCGGTGAAATCGGGGGACGCGTCATATCTGACCCTTTAAGCTGACTGTTCACCCGCCCTGGTTGATGAAGTTCTGCAAAGGAAGATAGCGCGGCGATAGTCCGGATTTAGCGGCGCCACGTCGCAGTGCCGTTCAAGCGGCTTTCACCAGCACCGTCGTCGACGGCACGGCTGTGCCAAAATACTCGCTCGAGCTTGCCAGCAACCTGAAATAGAATCTCGATGTTAGTGCTTAGGAAGGCCGACAATGGTGCGGCCTCATCATCATCGCACTGTGCATTGCCGCGTATGCATTACTCGCTACCGAGCTGAAGTGCCTTCAAACTTTTTCCGGCTCCGGCACACGGGCTCGCGTCCCGTTGGTGTGAATAACCCGCTTCGGAACAGCCCTGCTCCTCGGTTTTGTGAATGTGCTAGGTATAGGCCGGTCCCATGCGCCAGTGCAACTCGCGCTGAAGTACGACTTCTCTAAGCTTCGGCGGCGCGAAGGATCGTGCCTATGCGCGGTTGTTCATTTGTCGGGAGGAAATGACCTATTCTAAGGGGGATGGCAAGACTTCGTTGCTTAAAGGATGCGGCGCGGCATCGGATCCGCTAGGCAACTGCGGCGAGTGAACCAGAATTGCGCGTAGCAGATGACGAGCCGGACCGTGCTCACACCGAAGATGCGGGAATTGTCCCGGCGGCTCGTGGTTTACGAAGCCGCCGCGAGCAATTCTTTTGAGGCACACCTTCCCGCGGCGTTTCGCGTATGCGAGAAGCTGCGCAGGCCCCTCAGCACACTCACGGGCGCGACCGGGTTTCACGGGCTGCTGGCCCGCGCTCTGACTCTCGCGAAAACCGACTCACCAAACCTCGGCATCGTGCGCGTCAATCCGGACGGCTCTTTACACGGTTTAGGTCAACTTCAGAACGAAGACGCCG
>JAICMB010000554.1 GCA_025929455.1 Bryobacteraceae bacterium
CGGGAGTGCTGGCCAGGCCGGCGCGGTGGTGTTCTTTGAAATCGCGGCCATACGGCCACTGAAGCTCACGTTCCGGTTCACGCCGGATATGGAGTACATGTGGCCCGCCCCTGGACATGGGCGGCCGGGAGCGGAGTGGGTTGCGCGCGATGGCGGGTATTACGTGCTGCACACGGACCGCGATGATTTCCTTAGCGGCGTAGCGCTGCCGGGAGCGGAGCCGGGCATTCTGCCGCCTTATCAGGAACGGCCCAAAACGTATCCGCTGGAGTTTGTTTTACAGTTTGATCCGCGTCGCGATGCGGGAAAATTCTTTCCGCTGCTGACGGCGGTGGGCAGCAGTCCGGAGGATGTCGAGCGGAAACTGGACGCGCTGGGCGCGAACTGGCCGGCGCTGTTTTCGGGTACGCAGGATTACTACGCGCACTTCTTCGACACGCGGCTGTGGGCGGACACACCGGACCCGCGATTCAACCTGGCACTGAAATGGGCGGAGATTTCGATCGATCAGGCGCGCGTGCGGGTGGGCGACGAGACGGGTCTGGTTGCGGGTTATTACTCATCGGGCGATTCGGCACGTCCGGGTTACGCGTGGTTCTTCGGACGTGACACGCTGTGGACGTTATACGCGGTGAACAGCTACGGGGATTTTGCACTGAGCCGCGACGCGCTGGAGTTTTTGATTTACCGGCAACGCGCGGACGGCAAGATCATGCACGAATACTCGCAAGCAGCGGCGATGGTGGATTGGAAGAAAACGCCGTATTTTTACGCGTCGGCGGATTCGACGCCGCTGTTCGTGATGACAATGTTCGATTATGTGCAGTCGAGCGGCGATACGGCGTTTCTGCGGCAGCATTGGGACGCGGTGAAGAAGGCGTATGAGTTTACGCGCGCGCACGATTCCGATGGTGACGGCATTTACGACAACAGCGAGGGCACGGGCTGGGTGGAAGCGTGGCCGCCGAAGATGCCGCATCAGGAGATCTATCTGGCGGCTCTGGACCAGCAGTCGAGCGCGGCGATGGGCGCGATGGCAGCGATGCTGGGCGATGCGGCGCTTGCCGCGCGGGCGAAAGAAACGGCGCGGCACATCGGTGAGACGATCGAGCGCGAATACTGGCTGCCGCGCGAGAACTTTTACGCGTTCAGCCACAACGAAGACGGCACCGCAGATACCACAGCCACCATTTACCCCGCGGTGGCGTGGTGGAGCGGCACATACGCGCTGAAGAACGCGGGCGCGATGCTGGCGCGGTGGGCGTCGCACGAGTTTGATACCGATTGGGGCACGCGCGATTTGAGCGTGAACGATTCGAAGTTCGATCCCATTAGCTATCACCAGGGCTCGGTCTGGCCGCTGTTTACGGGCTGGGTCGCGCTGGCGGAGTACCGCGCGGGGCAGCCGCTCGCGGGCTTGCAGACATTGCGGCAAAACGCGATGCTGACGTTCGCGCAGGACATTGGGTCGGTGACGGAGCTGCTGTCGGGCGTCTTTTACGAGCCGCTCGGGCGCAGCAGTTCGCACCAGACGTGGTCGTCGGCCATGGTGTTGACGCCCGCGCTGCGCGGGATGTTCGGCCTGCGGTGGGACGCCCAGGGCGGACCCGTTGCGAAAGCGCAGCTTCCGGCGGAGTGGGATCACGTGGTGCTCCACAATGTTCCGGGGCCGCACGGCCGGCGCGACATCACCTTGACGCACGAAGCGGCGGATGTGGAAGTCGATGTTCCGGAAAATTTTCCGGCGCCAGGCGCGCAGACGACGCAGTTGAAGTATTTAGGCCGGCGCGTGCGCGCAGCGTCGGTGGAGTATCAGTTCGAAGGGTTCGGCGGGCGCGAGTATCGCGTTCCGGTGCGTGTGGGCCGTGCGGGGACGAAGGTCACGGGCGGCCGCCTGGAGGGCCGCTGGCTATATGTAAGCTTTCCAGCGGGAGCGGGGTATCAGAAGACGACGGTGCGATTTTCCTGGTAACGCGGCATCGTCAAGCGGGATTCGAACCTGCACTCGCCTCGCCACCAGCCGTCGCGGCTGTAATCGCTTCCGGCTTCGGCTCCGGTTCCCACCAGCGCGCCTCTTCAAACCCCACGAACTTGAAAATCCCGAGCGCCCCGTCCGCCTCGAGAATATCGCCGATCTCGAGCGGCGCCTCCGTCGTGCGCAACGACACCCACGCCGCATAAGGCGACGCCGCTTCCACCGCGCCGCCCGGTTCGTAATCTTTCGGCTTCGCGACGGTCTGTCCGCTGGTGTGAGGCGCGGCGCGGAACTGCTGCCGGGCGCTGTCTTTCATGCGATGGATTGGATAAAGAGGCATATTAAATCGTTAGGCCCAGCAAGTACTAGGACCAGACAAACTTGACCAAGGCTGTTGCGCACACCTAGCATGAGAATGCCACAAAACGGGTTCCAGGAGGAGGAAACATGTATTTGTGTTCACGGTTCTTTATGTCGCTGTCTACGGCTGTCATTTTCGCAGCTTGTGCCAGCGCCGGCGTCGTTACCGTATCTTATCCCAACTTCTCGTCCACTGCGGGCTTACAACTGAATGGCAATGCAGCGACCGCGGGAAGCGGCGCCAATACCGTTCTTCGGCTCACGCCAGCCTTGGGCGGGCAAGCCGGTAGTGTTTTCAGTACAAATTCCGTCGCCTTCGCGAGCAGCGCGGACACGTTCAGCACCTTTTTTCAGTTCCAATTGACGAATCCCGGCGGCATCGATGCGGCTGACGGCATCGCGTTCGTTTTGCAACCAAACAGCAACAGCGTCGGCGGCGCGGGAGGCGGAATCGGGTTTCTCGGCATCCCGAACAGCGTCGGCGTCGAATTCGACACGTTCGACAATGGCGAGGTCAACGCCGACAATCACGTTGGCGTTGACGTGAACGGCGCCTTGAGCGATTTCGCTTCCACCGCGCCGTTCGGAGTTACCGATTGCCACCTGGGCAGTGTTGTCGGGAAAGCGGGTTGCATGGCGAATGGCGACGTGTGGTCGGTCTGGATTGACTACGACGGCACCAACATCAAAGTCGCAATCAACGACAACTCCAACGTGCGCCCGGCCAATTTGCTCAGCTATCCAATCGATGTGGCCGGCACCCTGGGCACGAATACCGCATTCGTGGGCTTCACGTC
>JAICMB010000408.1 GCA_025929455.1 Bryobacteraceae bacterium
CTCCAGACCCGGCTCCCGCTTCGACGCACGATCGCTCAGCGGGTGTCCGACCACGCCCTTCCGTCCGCCGCACGCAGTGTCACACCTCCGCAGCTATACGTCCCGCCTCCGAAGCCATTTATTAACAACAACTTACAAGCCACCCCCAACGAACCGGGTCCCCTCCCTCGAGCCGTCCCTCTGCTACCATCGTCAATACCAGCCGGCCGTGCCGCGGGGCGCGCGCCGGTTTTTTCTTTTCGCAAGGGCAACGTGACCTTTTTCACAAACCCCCGTCTATCGAACTGTTGCAGGTAAAAATGGAGGCCGTCGGAGCGACTGCAGCGGCCATGGAGAGGCCTGACGAGCACGCCCTCATCCGCGCGGCGCAGCGTGGAGACCAGCGGGCGTTTGAGAACTTGGTGCGCCTGTATGACCAGAACGTCCTCCGTATGGCGCTCAACCTGTTGCGCTCGCCCGAGGACGCCAACGACGTGTATCAGGAAGCGTTCCTGCGGGTCTACAAAAACCTGCACACGTTCCGGTTCGATTGCAGCTTTCATACCTGGCTGTACCGGATCGTCACGAATTTATGTTTGGATGCGCTGCGCAAGCGCAAGGTCCGGCGCGAGGAGCCCGGTGCGGTGGAAACTTTGGACGGCATTGTCGATCGCATGGAGAATTTCGAAGAGCGCCGCCCCGACGGCGACCCGCAGCGCAAATTGCTGGGAAGCCAGTTGAAAATGCGTCTGCGTGCCGTGCTTGCGGATCTGACGCCGCGCGAGCGCATGGTGTTTGAAATGAGGCATTACGAAGGCATGCGGCTGCGCGCCATCGGCGAGGCGCTCGGGACCTCCGAAGAAGCCGCCAAAAATTGCCTGTTCCGTGCCACGCAGAAACTGCGGGTGGCGCTGGGAGATTTTGTATGAAGTGCGAGGAAGCCAAGCGCGTATTGCCGCTGTTGCTGTACGGCGAACTGGACTTCGATCATGAAGAACAGCTCGAAGCGCATCTGGACGGTTGCGAGGAGTGTCGCGCCGAGCGCGAGCGCGGCCGCGCCCTGTTCAATTTTCTGGACGCCGAAGCCGTAGAGGTTCCGCAAGACCTGCTGCGCCGCAGCCGCCGCCAGCTTGGGGACCGTCTGTCTGTCGAAGATGCGCACGAGACTTGGTGGACGCGCCTGACGCGCGGGTTTACGATCCATGTCCGGCCGCTGCCCGGTCCGCTGCAGGCCGCCGGCGCCGTCGCCATGCTCGCGCTCGGGTTCTTCGGCGCGAAGCTCGTGCCTCAGTTGCAAACGGGCGGCCCGCTGCCGGCCTCTACCGCCGGATTTACCGAGCCCGTGGCATCGCACATCCGCTACGTGGAGCCGGAAGCATCCGGCCAGGTGCAGATCGTCATGGAGGAAACGCGACAGCGCGTGATCCGTGGCAATGCCGCGGACGCCGATATCCAGGATTTACTCGTCGAAGCCGCTAAGTCGCAGGATCCCGGTTTGCGTGTGCAATCGGTGGATCTGTTGACCGCGAAAGCGGAGTCGCCCGAAGTGCGTGACGCGCTGCTCTACGCCGTGCAGCACGATCCGAATGCCGGTGTGCGGCTGAAAGCGCTCGACGGCCTGCGGCAGTGGTCGGACGACGCCGAAACCCGGCGGGTGCTGTCGCAGGTGCTGCTTAAAGATGCGAACCCGGGCGTGCGCACGCAGGTGGTCGATATCCTCGTGCAGCGCCCGCAGGAGCAGATGGTGGGTGTCATGCAAGAGCTGATGCGACGCGAGCGGAACGGCTATGTTCGTATGCGCTGCGAGCGCGCGCTCCGCGACATGAACGCATCGGTCGAAACGTATTAACGATGAGGAGTCATCTGAGGTAATGAAGTTCTGGTTTCTATTCGCGGCTGCTTTGGCGATGGCGCTCGCTCAACCGGGCGGCGCCGGCGCTCCGGCCGCGGTACGCGATGGCGGGTGGTGGGTGCGCAGCTATAGCGGTTCGGCGCCCGCCGCTGGCGCCGCGGCCCTGAAAGTCAGCGCCGGCTGCAACGTTACGCTCACCGGCAGTTCCGGCGACACGGTGCAGTACACGTTCAAGTATTATTCAAAAACAAGAGACGGCAAGGCGCCCCGTGAACTCCCGTCCGGCATGCAGGTCAAAGTTCGAAAGTCCGGCGATACCGTTTACGTAACGGCGCCGCAAGAGCTCAGAAGCCGCGACGAGCTCGTGGTTACGGTCCCGCGCGGCATGCGCGAAGCGCGCATCGAGACCTCGCAGGGCAACCTGGACGTGACCAACTTTGATGGCGAGGTGCACGCCGGAACATCTGGCGGCTGTATCCACCTCGACGGGTTGAAAGCCGCGGCCGACGTACGCACGGGCGGCGGAGATATCCAAGTGGGCCATGTCGGCCCGCTGCACTGCTATTCGGGAGGCGGCAACATCCGTGTCGATAGCACCGCCGGCGCCGCTCGTATCGAAACCGCAGGAGGCGAAGTGTGGATGGGTGATGCGGGTGGGCCCGTGTTCGCGTCCACCGCTGGCGGAAATATCCACATCAAGCATTCCGCCGCGAATGTCACCGCACGCACCGCCGGTGGCCTTATCGAGGTGCAGGAAGCCGACGGCCCCGTCATAGCTGAAAATTCGGCGGGTGCGATCCAGATCGGAAGCGCCAAAAACGTCCGTTGCACTTCGAGCGCGGGAGCCATCCGGCTCCGCAATGTCGGCGGGGCCATGCGTGCTTCCACGGCCGCCGGGAACATCGTGGCCGAAGTCATCGGCACCCTTCAGGACTCAGTCCTATCTACCTCCGCTGGCGACATCACGGTCTATCTGGCACCGACCATTCCGGTGACCGTAATCGCCCGCGGCGAGCCCGGCACCATCGTCTCCGATTTTCCCCAAATCGCGATACACCGTGGCGCGCCGGGTCCAATGCAGAGCACGGCCCAAGGCAGCCTAAACGGTGGCGGCCCCGTCCTCCGTCTAGTCGTTACCGGCGGCCGTATCTACCTGCGCCAGCAGAGGTAACCCGCTGTGAATAAATTTGTTAGCGCTAAATTGGCTTCGTTTTTTCAACCCCGCCGCGTCATACCGAATCGCGACCGTGAGGGAGGGGTCCGTGTACCCGAGGTAACCATCCGTGAACAAATCACTTAATGCCCTTGGCTTCGTTTTTCTATTCGCCTGCGCGGGCCTGCCAACCGCCGCCAGCGCTCAAGTCGTCATCGCCCCATCCAGCCCGTTCGCATTAATGGGCGGCGAGCCGTCCAGCAGTTTCATCGGCGTCGGTCTCGCCGACATCGATGACGAGCGCGCCCGCGCCCTGAAACTGCACGGCGATGTGCATGGCGTCGAAATCACGCGCATCGAGCCTGACAGCCCCGCCGCCAAAGCCGGCCTCAAAACGGGCGACGTTGTCCTCGAATACAACGGCCAGCGCGTCGAAGGCATCGAGCAATTCGTTCGGTTCGTGCACGAGACGCCCCCCGGGCGTCACGTCAGCCTGGTGATTAGTCGCGATGGCGCAACGCAGACCGTTTCGCTCGTCACCGCGCCCAGCAAGCAGTTCCGTGTGATGACGGGCGAGTTCAACATGCCGCACTTCGAAGTCCCCAACGTAAACATCCCCAATTTCACGATGCCGGATGTGCCGCACATCTACACCGGCATCCGTAGCGGCACATTGGGCGTCGAAGTCGAATCGTTGACCTCGGGGCTGTCTCAATATTTTGGAGTTAAAAACGGTGTCCTGGTCCGGGCCGTTATCAAAGACTCGCCCGCCGAGAAGGCCGGCATCCACGCCGGTGACGTCATTACGAAGGTGAACGGGCAAGAGGTCAAGTCGCCCTCCGACGTTACTGCGGCGCTGCGTAGCAGCCCGGACAACGGCCCCACCACCGTCCAACTGACCCGCGATCACCGCGACATGAGTCTAAACGTCAACGTGGAACGCTCCGGCGAGCCCTTCGGAAACCGCCCGCGCAGCGCCACAAATCGCCGCAAGATCTGAGTAGGACCGGCAGTCTTGCTGTATGTCCACGTCCGC